>DAOWAG010000281.1 GCA_030634715.1 Candidatus Aegiribacteria sp.
GCTGAAAAACAATGTTAATTCACCTTCTACTTCAAGCGCGGGAAGACTTTTTGATGCGGTTTCATCGATGCTCGACCTCTGTCAGTTAAATGAATTCGAGGGACAAGCAGCAATGTCACTTGAACATGCTGTTGCAGGAGTGGAAACTGATGATTCCTATCATCTTACACTGGATAGAAGCGCTGGGAAACCGTGGATACTGGACTGGGAACCTCTTATTAATGATATAATCGAAGATATCAATATTGGGGTTAAAAAATCCATGATCTCCGCAAGGTTCCACAACGCGCTTGCCGAGGGAATCGTATCTATTGCTGAGCTAACAGGGGAGAAGAGAGTGGTTCTGAGCGGTGGATGCTTTCAGAACGTATATCTGGCGGAAAGAGCAGCGATCCTGCTTCGGAAGAGTGGATTCAAACCTGTTCTGCATTGGAGAATACCACCGAATGATGGCGGCATAGCCCCCGGACAGATATTTGCAGCAGTAAATAATCTGTATACAAACAAATGACAGGAGACTAAGGATGTGCCTTGGAGTACCGGGCAGGATTGAAGAGATTTTCCAGGGAGACGATCCTATTTTCAGGACCGGAAAAGTAAGTTTCGGCGGAATCCTGCGGGACATAAGTCTGGCAGGTGTAAGTGACGCGGAGGTTGGTGACTGGGTTATAGTTCACGCTGGTTTTGCTCTTAATAAACTGAAAGAGGAAGAAGCCGCAGAAGTATTTGAATATCTCAGACAGATCTCGGAATATGGTAAAGAAGAACTTTTCGATGATCGTAATACCTTACAACAAAATAATATACCCGATAAGGGTACATCATGAAATATGTTTCAGAATACCGTGATCAAGCAGCAGCTGAGGAGTACGCCGAGAGGATTCGACAGTTGGTTTCCAGGGAATGGACAATTATGGAAGTCTGCGGCGGACAGACTCATTCCATTCTTAAATACGGTATCGACCAACTCCTTCCGGAAAAGGTCTCACTGATTCACGGCCCTGGATGTCCGGTATGCGTGACCCCAATTGAATTGATTGACCAGGCGATCGAGATTGCCGGAAAAAAGGATGTTATTCTCTGTTCATTCGGCGACATGCTGAGGGTACCCGGCAGCGTTAAGGATCTGATTGGTGTCAGGGCTTCCGGTTACGATGTGAGAATAGTCTATTCACCAATTGATGCTGTAAAGATAGCCGAACAGAACCCGATGAAGCAGGTTGTGTTTTTTGGAGTAGGGTTCGAGACTACTGCTCCTGTAACAGCAGCCGCAATCATTCAGGCAGCCCATCTTGACCTGAACAATTTCTACATGCTTGTATCGCACGTTCTTGTTCCACCTGCAATTAAAGCGGTTCTCTCAAGCCCGGGATGCAGAGTACAGGGATTTCTTGCCGCTGGGCATGTCTGTTCTATCATGGGTTACACCGAGTATGAACCTATCGCGAAGGAATACAACGTCCCAATTGTTGTTACAGGTTTCGAACCTCTCGATATCCTTGAGGGAATTCACATGTGTCTGAAACAGCTTGAGGAAGGTAGGGCGGAGGTCTCGAACCAGTACATGCGCTCCGTCAGAAGAAGTGGAAACCCCGAAGCCATTGAAATGATGCGCGAAGTATTTGAGGTTACTGACAGAAAGTGGCGGGGGATAGGTGCAATACCGGAGAGTGGACTTGGGCTCAGGAAGAAATATTCGAGATTTGACGCTGCAGAACACTTCTGTGTCAGTGAACATACAGTTGAGGAATCCGGCGACTGCATCTCAGGACAGGTTCTCACAGGTGAGAAAAAACCTGACGAGTGTCCCGCATTCGGAGGTAAATGCACTCCTGAGCATCCACTTGGCGCCCTGATGGTATCTTCAGAGGGAGCATGTGCTGCATATTATCGCTACAGATACAAACTAGCCAGGAGTAACCGATGATACCTGCTGAAAGCTGCCCTATACCTATCTCCGACTATCCAGAAATCACCATGGCACACGGCGGTGGTGGAAAGCTCATGCATGACCTTATCAGCAGGATGATGTACAGAGTATTCTCAAACCCGATTCTGGATGCTCAGCATGATGGAGCTGTTCTCAGAATTGAAGGCAGAAGGCTCGCATTTGCGACAGATTCGCATGTTATTACTCCTCTGTTCTTTCCGGGAGGTGATATTGGATCCCTTTCCATATACGGAACTGTTAACGACCTTGCTATGTGCGGAGCAAAACCGGAATGGCTGAGCGCCAGTTTCATACTTGAAGAAGGATTCCCTATGGAAACCCTCTGGAGGGTTGTTCAATCGATGGGAGAAGCTGCTAAAAGGACAGGTGTATCAATTGTAACAGGAGACACAAAGGTTGTGGAGAGAGGTAAAGGTGACGGAATCTATATCAATACCGCGGGAGTGGGTGTCATACCTGACGGGGTAGAAATCAGTCCTTCCAGAGTGAGGGAAGGAGATGCTGTTATTCTCAGTGGTGATATAGGACGGCACGGAATCGCCATCATGGCCATCCGCGAAGGAATCGACTTCCAGACGGTTATTCAGAGTGATCTTGTGCCTCTTGACGGAATAGTCTCAATACTGCTTGA
>DAOWAG010000291.1 GCA_030634715.1 Candidatus Aegiribacteria sp.
AATGATCTTCGCGACCTGTCATATCGGACAATTCGACTTGATTTCCACCGACTGTATGGCCGAGGAATTTGCGTTGAAGACCGGAGGAGGTTCTATAACTTCGATAGCGGCAACCAGAGGGACATGGCCAGGCAATAATACATCCCTCTTCTGTAGCTATTATACCTCGCTTTTCAACGGCGATTATCTGAGCGCGGGAACATCGCTCTGGCTGGCTAAAGTATCAAGCGGGACAGGCTATAATAATTCCCGGTATTACGTTGTCCTGGGAGACGGCGGAGTATGCCCGGTTTTTCCTTCTTCTGCTGGCTGCAGTTTCGAAGTATCAGGAGATTCTCTTCACCGCGGAGTTATCAACAGTGTCAGCGGATCTTTCGGGAGAAGCTCAGCGGCTTTTCTGGACATCACTGAAAGTGGCAGAGAAACGGAATACACCGGGTTGGGCGGAGCTTCGATAGAGTATCTTCGTTACGGATCCAGCGTCTACCAGGGATTGGTTACAGGGGCTGAGGGGCATTTTTCGGTTCCGTTCTTCATGCCTGTTCAGGCTGATACCGGGGCATTCTCTCGCGGCAGCGCCGTTGGAATCTCGAATGAATTTACTGAAATTGCATTTCGCGAATGGGTCTCTACTTTTGATAATGGCGTCTATTCGGATGACTCGCTGCCACCTGAATTGGAGTTATGGATTGAAGGATACAGAGGCGAGGAAAATCCTGTTGTACATCGAAATGCGGTACTCAGGGCTTCTATCTCAGATTCCAGTGGCATCTGCGCGATGGGGGGTGGAGACGGACGATCAATACTGATGAGCCTGGATTCGCAGGGTTTTGATATCAGCCGGTATTTTATGTATCAACCTGACAGCCATACACATGGTGAAATTGAATATACTCTTCCCGAACTGGCAGAAGGTTCTCACAGTATTATCCTGGCTGTGTGGGACGGTATGGGTAATTCAACCAGAGATACTCTTGATTTTACGATTACAGGCCTGTCAGCCGATCTTCTCTCTTCCGTTTTCGTGTATCCCAACCCTGGCTTCGGACAACGCTGTTTTAATTTTGAAGCTGCGGCTTCCGGCACGGTCCGGATAACTGTTTATACTGTTTCCGGCAGAGCGATCTGGAGGAATACAGTATCCTGCAGAGAGGGATATAATCAGATTATCTGGGATGGTCTGGATACAGATGGTGATGAACCAGCGTCTGGAGCTTACATTTTCAGAATTGAACTTTCCGTTCCTGAAGGCGCCTCAAGCTCTGTTACTGATGTTCTTGCTGTCATTCGTCAATCGGATTGATGAGAATGACAATGGCGGAATTATCATCAGAGAAATTAATTGATTACGTCATAGAAATGCTGGCATCATCGAAGGCACCGATTATTTCAACCGGAGCGGGAATGTCCAGCGAGAGCGGTGTCCGGACTTTTCGCGGTGAGGATGGTTACTGGCGTGAACACAGGGCAGAGGATCTTGCTTCTCCGGAAGGTCTCAGAAAAGATCCTGAACTGGTGTGGGAATGGTATGGGGAAAGACTGAAAGCATATGAAGATATTCAGCCGCACGCTGGTTATCACGCTCTTGTACAGCTTCAGGAGCAACTCGGAAAATTACCGGTGGTGACGCAGAATGTTGACGGACTTCTTCAGAAGGCCGGATTGACTGATGTAACAGAACTCCATGGTAACCTCAAAACCGCTTCATGCATGAACAAATGTGGAGCTCCGGCAATTCCCATTACAGAGGAACTGTTTGAGAATCTTCCACCTCACTGTTCATGCGGAAGCATACTCAGACCTGATGTGGTGCTCTTCGGTGAACAGCTTCCCGAACAGGCGTTGAGGAGAGCGTTCAGCCTCGCTGAAGCCTGTGATCTAATTCTTGTTGTCGGAACATCCATGCTTGTCTATCCGGCAAGTTCCCTTCCCCTGATTGTTCTTCGCAGGGGTATGCCTGTAATCGAGATAAATCCGGAAGAGACACCTCTCACCTCTCTCGCCGGAGTAACAAGCATTCATGGTGCAGCGGGGAAGATTCTTCCGCTCTTAGTTGAAGGGGTATCACTCAGATGATTATGCTAATACTCTTTATTGCTCTTAACTCTCAGTTTGCGCTTGAATCATCTGTTGACCCTTCAAGCGGTTATTCCACAGTCCTGACATTCAATAATCCGGAAATTATTGCGACTGAGCATGGCAGCTACACTGTATTTGAAAATGCGGGATTAAGAAGTATTCCCGGAGAACCCCTTCGCCCTGCTTTTACTCTATTTGTTCCTGTTCCCCCCGGTGCTGTTCCCACTTTTAATTTCAATGCTTCAGGATACAGACCCACAGGCATGGATGGTGAAGAGGCCAGAGCAACTGTTCTGGAGGGAGAAGGACTTGAAACCAGAGAAATCCCTGCCGAACCGCGATCGGCAGTTGATACTCATGCTGTCCTTGAGGAAGTGATCCCCATTGCCGGCGCTCAACTTGCCAGAATCAGTGTCTATCCGGTATCTGGTGATAATGCGGGT
>DAOWAG010000070.1 GCA_030634715.1 Candidatus Aegiribacteria sp.
GCTTCCTACGGCAGTTTCATTCTCACCAACCCGACAGGTGGGAACTGGCACATTTATTCAGTTGGATCAAACGGAACCATAACAACCATCAGTTCGCTTTCATGGGATGTAACAGCTGTGGATACGGTATCCGGTCTTATAGAACCCGTAGCCGCAGTTATAACAGCTGATGGATCTTCGATATTTATTGCCGATGGTTACGATAATACCATCAAAAAAATATCCACCAGCAATCTCGGTGCTGTCACGACGGAATGCGAAGTAGCAGGCGGAATCAATGACCTCTATGCTGGCTCAGGCAATCTTATATATGTCGCGCCTGATTCTCTCAGTGAAATCTGGGGGATTGATACCGGAACCGGTCAGCATTACTCAACATATCCTATATCTTCTCCCGCAGTGTCAGTAGCGGTTACTCCGGATGACAATTACATATATGTCGGTTTTCAAGGCAACGGTGTAACAGTTATCAACGCTCAGAACCTTGACGTTGAAGCATCCTCCGTCAGTTATGGCACTCCGCACGATATTGCGATTAATCCAAATGGTAACAGGGCAATACTCTGCACCAGCCTGGGCAAGATAATAACCCTCGAGAAGTAGGACATTAAGGCAAACAGGAATAAGTGAGACCGGTAATTGACTGAAAGCATTGATCTCAGCAGGGAGCATGCTGTCCGGCTAAGTCTGGATTCCCAGATGCTCCTTGACACTCCGGATCTTCCAGAAGGAAAGGAGGCTGTTGCTCTCACCATTGAGAGGCTGGGCTACATCCAGATAGATACCATCTCAGTAGTTCAGAGAGCGCATCACCATACCCTCTGGACAAGATTCCCGGATTACGATCCTGAAATGCTGCATACGCTTCAGGCAAAGGATAGGAGGGTATTTGAGTTCTGGGGGCATGCCGCATCCTACTTACCCATTAAGGATTACAGATACTACCTGCCACGAATGCGCAGCTTCAGTGATCCCAAGGACAAATGGGCAAAACAGCGACTCAGTAAGTGCGGTCACCTTATGGATGGTATTCTTGACAGGATTAGAAATGAGGGGCCTCTCGGATCGAAGGAATTCAAGTCGAATCCTGACGCTAAACCCGGACAGTGGTGGGATTGGAAGCCTGCGAAGATTGCTCTTGAGCTTCTTTTCTGGAGAGGTGATCTCATGGTGACCGAACGCCGCAATTTCCATAGAATATACGATCTTACGGAGAGAGTGCTTCCCGATCATGTTGACATTTCCATGCCTGACGATTCTGAGCTCGGGCAATTTCTGGTCCGCAGGGCACTCTCATCCTACGGAATTGCTTCAGGGAAAGAAATAGTGAACCATCTGCATGCGGCTTCCAGGGAAACAATTCTGAACGCAATTCAGGACCTGGTGGATGAAGGTATCGTTGTCAGAGTGTCTATCGAAAATGAAGACAGATACTATGCATTGTCAGATACCATTCATAATTCAACACTGTCTTCATCTGCAGCACCGAAAGTATTTCTGCTGTCTCCTTTCGATAATCTCATCATCCAGCGTGACAGAACCAGCCGGCTGTTCGGATTTGATTATGTGCTTGAATGTTACATGCCAGAAATAAAAAGGAAGCACGGATATTTCGTCCTGCCCGTTCTTTGGGGTAACAGGCTTGTTGGCAGACTGGATCCGAAGGCTGACAGAAAGAAAAGAATAATGATCATCCGTAATCTGCGATTTGAACCTGATTTTGATCTATTCGATGAATTCCTGATGCCTTTCGCCCGGAAGCTTGTTGAGTTTGCCGCTTTTAACAACTGCAGGAAAATAGAGTTCAATTCAGTAACACCTCGCACCATAGGCGCTTCACTGAAACAAATTGTGCGTAAAGTGGAGAGAGAAAAAAGAGATGAGTAATGCTTTACATGAAATACCAAGAAGGTTAAGAGAGATCGGTGAACCTGAACGGGCGGCACAGCACCAGAGGTTTTTCAAAACCGGAAAGGGAGAGTACGGAGAAGGCGATAAGTTCATTGGAGTAAGAGTTCCGCTGATAAGAAAACTTGTTCGGGAATTTCGAGGTCTTTCACTCGAAGAGATAGAATCGCTTCTGTTCTCATCATGGCATGAAGAGAGACTGTTCGCGCTTCTGATGATGGATGATGCATTCAAGAGAGGTGACGGTAATCGAAAAGAGGAAATCTATAATCTTTTCATGAACAGCACTTCGCAGATAAACAACTGGGATCTTGTCGATTCATCCGCGCCATACATAGCCGGGGCCTGGCTGTTCGGTCGGGACAGAGCACCTCTCTTTCGATTCGCTGAATCATTCGACCTTTGGGAGAGAAGAATCAGCATTATTTCAACACACTATTTCATCCGACGAAATGATTTTGCGGATACATTGAGATTCGCTGAAATCCTTCTCAAAGACAGAGAAGATCTCATCCATAAGGCGGTTGGCTGGATGCTGAGGGAAATCGGCAACAGAGACATGAAGACTGAGGAGAAATTCCTGAAGGAGCATTATGGAATGATGCCCCGGACGATGCTCAGGTACGCCATAGAGAAGTTCCCCGAAGAGAAGCGTCAGAAGTACCTGAAGGGGCTCATCTGAGCAACTGTGAAATAACTTGACATTGCCTGCCTGCAGGGACATTGTGACCCCTCAATAATCTGAAGGGTATCTATGGCACGATTCACTGTAAGATCCGACCTGTGTACGGGCTGCTTGAACTGTCAGACAGTATGCTCCCTTCTTCACTCCGGAAAGCAGAACAGATCAGCATCAGTTATCAGGGTGAATCTGGAGCTTTTCTCGGGGAAACACTCCCATATATTCTGCAGGCAGTGCGAAAATCCGGAATGCCGACAAGCCTGCACAGCGAATGCCATATACAAAGATCCGCACAGCGGAGCCTGGAAAATAGACTATGATCTATGTACAAAATGCGGTACCTGTGTGGAAGCATGTACCTTCGGAGCCATGTTCTGGTATGATCCTGAGGAAAAACCCTTGAAATGCGACCTTTGCGGTGGAGCGCCTGCCTGCATTGAGGCATGTCGTTTCAGTGTCATAATTCCTGCAGAGGAAGAAACATGAAATACGGCGGCTATGCGGGGAAACTGCTGAGGGTTAACCTGAGCACAGGAATCATTGACCAGCAGGATACGGGCGATTACCTGCCTGACTGGTACGGTGGAAGAGCCATGGCGGCAAGGATTGCTTGGGACGAAATCCCGCCTGGTACCGGCGCTTTTGATCCCGAAAGTCCTCTGATGATACTCACCGGTCCCCTGACAGGAACCGCGGCTCCATTTTCGGGAAGAACGACCGTCTGCGGCATCTCATCACAGGGATTTCCGGTTGAGTGGTTCTCCCGGTCATCCTTTGGTGGTCATTGGGGGCCTGAATTGAAGCATGCCGGTTTTGACGGCATTGTGATAACAGGCAGGGCTTCCAGTCCGGTATTTCTGAAGGTAGAGGACAGGACCTGCACAATCATGGATGCAGGGGAACTTTGGGGAGCCGGTATCTACATGACGCAGAAAAAGATAATGGAACAGTACGGCAAGGACTGGAGGGTATTCGCTATTGGTCCTGCCGGAGAGAACAGAGTCCGTATTGCCATCGCCGCTACAGAAACGGAAAGCGCATCCGGACAGGGAGGCTACGGAGCGGTGATGGGTTCAAAGAATCTGAAGGCGATAGCTGTGCATGGAACTCTTCCTCTGACCGTGGCGGAACCGGATAGGTTTATTGAGGTCTGCAGACTTGTTAGAAATGAAGCCCACGCATCCCACGGATGGCCGCATATACCGGAACTGGACAGCGAAAAGGTAAAAAAATACGGGCAGCGCTACCAGGCCTGTACACAGGGCTGTGCAGTCAGGTGTTACGATGCCAGATTCTATACAACTGTCCCCGCGGTTCTGCAGAGAGGAAAGAACCTTTCAGGACAGGTTGACTGCATAGCTGGTCTCTTTCCAGGGATTCAAGGAAGTTTCTACGACTGGAAGCTTGGTTTTGAGGCGGGTTTTGAGATCGGGCAGATAGCCAATGATGAGGGACTCAATCACTGGGAAATTCTTGTGGGTCTTGTTCCGTGGCTTCGATATCTCAAAAGCGATGGCGAACTTAGCAGGATCGATGGGATGGAGATAGATCTGGACAGCCCTGAGTTCTGGTCTTTTCTTCTCAGAGGAATATCGAGAAGGGAGGGAGAGTTCCGTTCCGCCCTTTCGGAGGGAACGGTGAGGGCAAGCAAAAACCTGGGTATTGGCGCTGAAAGGCTGAAGCAGCTCTTCCCGGCCTGGGGATACGCAGGTCACTGGGACGGCCACGGAGACAGAATTAACTATGTTTTCTTCCCCTACTGGGTCGTCAGTGCCATGCAGTGGGCGGTGGATACCAGAGACCCCATCTCAAGCGCTCACGGCTACGGACAGAATATTATGGGGTGGAGCAGGATATGTTCTCCTGAGCATGGTCTTTCGTGGGACAGGATAAAAGAAATCTCTTCCAAGGTTTACGGATCGGAGACCTGCGCCGATCCTGAGAGCGCATACGCGGGAAAAGCCTTCCCTGCTTACTGGCATGGTCAGAGGTCTGTTATGAAGGATTCCCTTACAGTTGGCGATCAGGTATTTCCCAGAATCTACTCAAGAAAAACGGATGACAATTTCGCAAGATCCGGGGACATGGATGGTCCTTCATTTGAAAGACATATGTTCACCTCTCTCACAGGTATTCCATGGACCGACCGGGAACTTGACCACGCTTCGGAAAGAGTGATTCAGCTTGAACGCGCGTTGCTTGTCAGGAATTTCAATAGGTCAAGGATTGATGATGAGTCGGTAATTCCGTACTTTGAAAGAACCGAACAGCAGACAAACCCTCTTATCGGTCATACAGTTGCAATGGATAGAGAAGAGTTCAGAAAGGTGATGGACGAGTACTACACCCTCAGAGGCTGGGACAGGAGAACGGGAAGACCCTCTCTTGAAACCATGAAAAAGTTTGATCTTGCTGAAGAAGCAAAGCAGCTTGGAGACAGAATAATTGAAAAAGACTGACCTCTTTGTCCCAGGCAGACTCTGCCTGTTCGGAGAGCATTCAGACTGGGCCGGTGAATACAGAAAGACCGATACATCTGTAAAAACTGGACAGTGTATTGTAGCCGGAACAGATCAGGGCATCTATGGTTCGGCTGAACCGGCGGCAACCGGATTTCATATTTCACAGATCCTCCCTGACGGATCTCAGGGTTCAATGCATTCGTATCCTTCCGAGCAGGAACATCTGAGAGAGGTAGCCGAATCCTCCGTGTTTGATTCCTATGCTGCTGGAACGGCATGTGTCATTCTTAATAACTATCCGAATCTCGGGCTGAAACTGCGCATATACAGACGATCACTGCCCCTGAAAAAGGGATTGTCATCCTCCGCGGCTGTGTGCGTTCTGACCGCCAGGGCATTCAACAGAATCCATTCTCTCGACCTGTCGATTGAAGACGAAATGGAGCTGGCATACCACGGAGAGCTTCTCACCGGTTCTCAGTGTGGAAGAATGGATCAGGCCTGTGCTTACGGAGTTGACCCGGTTCTGCTTACATTCGACGGAGATGAGATGACCGCAATACCTCTGCTTCCCGGAGGTCCGCTGCACCTTCTTATCGTGGATATGAAGGGAGGAAAGAACACCCGCAAGATTCTTGAAGATCTGAATCATTCGTTCAGCAGCGGAAACAGACAGATCAGAAAGGCACTGGGCGAAGACAATCACAGAATAACTGCAGAGGCCTGTGATGCCATTGAAAGAGGAGATGCCCGGGCTCTTGGAAAACTCATGACCGAAGCTCAGAGAATTTTCGATGAATTAGTAGCTCCTTCCTGTCCCTCAGAACTCAGATCTCCCGGACTTCATGCAATTCTGGAGAACAGAGCCGCTATGAGCCTTGCATGGGGAGGCAAGGGCGTAGGTTCGCAGGGAGACGGTACAGCTCAATTCATCTGCAGAGGCGAGCGGGAAAGAGAAAAACTCAGAGCAGTCCTGGAAACGGAAACAGGTGTTGAATGCTACTTCCTGACAATAAGCTGATATGAATCCTTCTTAGGTCACGTCTCCCAGATATAGCGGTCCTTTGTATGTTCCGGATAGAAGTTCCGGCAATATTTCCTTCAGTACAGAGGGATACAGTCTGATTGCATCAAGTCTGTCGATTCGCATCCACTCTATTCCTTTCTGCCAGGCATCCTGAACAAGAGGTTCATCCAGAAGATGGACAGGTATGGCCTTAAACATGAACTCTGTCTGGTGAACATCACCCTCTGCATCGGAGAACTCATGGTTGGCTCCTATATAATCTCGGACAAGAAGGAGTTTCCCAACTTTTACTTCCCATCCAGTTTCTTCAAGAACTTCCCTTTTCAATGTCTGATGGAGTGTTTCACCATGCTTTTGACCTCCACCCGGAAGTAGATAGAAATCCCCCTGATCATCGCTGTTAACCGTCAGTAGTATTCTTCCGTCTCGCATAATAATGGCTTTTGAGGAATTGCGTTTCCTGCCTGCAGATGAATCCGTCTCAAACGGGGAAGGCATATCAGTAGGAAAGACCTATGGTCAGGTACAGCGACCAGATTTCCTGGCCGATA
>DAOWAG010000356.1 GCA_030634715.1 Candidatus Aegiribacteria sp.
ACCATAGACTTTCACCATCTGATCCTGAAGTCTGGCTACAATCTGCTTTGCTCTCTTGTTTCCTATTCCAGGAAGTGCTGTAAGATAAGCGTAATCCTCGGAAGCGATTGCACTCGCTATCTCTTCTGGGGGCCTCGCCAGCGCTTTTACAGCTGCCTTTACACCTACTCCTGATACTGAGATGAACTGCTCGAAGAATTCTCTGTCCCTGATCTCAGGAAATCCCACAATAATGGGCACCATTCGGTTTCCCTCCATCTGAAAATGAAGGTATACAGGTACATCCAGAGTCTGCCCAACTGCAATCCTTCTCAGGAAATATCCTGGAGTAAGTATCATCAATACAACCGGGCCTGTCCGGAGATTGATGGTGGAATCACCCGTGTCTACTACTGTTCCTCTTATACTTTCTATCATACCTTTCGCTTTCGTATGCAGCTATTGCAGCAGCCAGAGCATCAGTAACATCATCAGGCCGGATTGTCTCAGTTATTCGCAGCAGGTGCCTGACCATACCGGCAACCTGTTCCTTGCTTGCTCGTCCTGTTCCGGTCACAAACTTCTTTATCGTTGTTGCAGGAAGTGAAACAATCCTCAAATTCCTCCTCTGTCCGGCCAGGCAAAGCACTCCTCTTGCATGCCCCATCTTGATAGCTGTTGCAGGATGTCTGTAGTGCGAGAACACCTCCTCCAGCCCCATAGCTTCGGGGTGATAGGAATCTATAACCTCGATCAAACCGGTATAGAGTTCATCAAGCCTTACAGGAAGCGGATCATCCGGAGATGATTTGATCGTCCCGGCATCAACTAATTCCGTGTTTCCTGACTCAAAACGAAGGACTCCGTAGCCTGTTGTACCCAGTCCTGGATCAACACCAATATAAACACGACCATCACCAGGGCTCAATTACTCTTCCCGAATCTCAAAATTAGTATGAACCGCCTGTACATCATCGCACTCTTCAAGTATCAGAAGCAGCTGAACTGCTTTCTCAGCTTCTTTTTCAGTAAGTCCGATCCAGTTATCAGGCTGCTTTGTTATCTCAGCGCTTTCTATCCTGATTCCGGACTTCACAAGAACATCTTTCACATCAAACACATCGGATGGTGAAGTCATGGCAATGATGATGTCATCCTGCGCCTGAACATCCTCAAGACCTGCATCAAGACCGGCTTCGAGAATCTGATCTTCCGTGAATTCAGTCCCGTCGATTGTTATCTGTCCCACTCTGTTAAACATGTACGCTACACTGTTCCTCGAGCCCAGATGACCTCCATGTTTGGATAGAATGTGTCTGATATCCGCCGCGGTTCTGTTTTTGTTATCGGTCAGCACCTCGATGATAATCGCGACTCCGCCAGGACCATAGGCTTCGTACGTGATCTCCTCGTAATTAATACCTTCAAGATCACCTGTTCCCCTCTTTATGGCCCGAGTAATGTTATCTGTAGGCATGTTGTGAGATTTTGCGGTTTCAACAGCTACCCTGAGCCTGGAGTTGGTTTCAATATCTGCTCCGCCATCCCTTGCGGCAACTGTTATTTCCTTGACAAGTCGACTGAATATCTTACCTCTGGCAGCGTCAGTTTTCTGTTTCTTATGTTTGATGCTGCTCCACTTATTATGTCCCGACATGCACATCTCCTGTCCGCATGATTTAGCAATAATTCCATCAAAGCTACTGCAACATTAGATATCTGATATGCTCCGGTCAAGAAGTAGATTCCAGTCCAGCACTATTAGATTCTGGATTGGAGAATACCATCTGCGTCTTTCACCGCTGTGAAAGGTATTTCTATGTTCGTGCCGTTTATCCGGAAAGCATGTTTTTTCCGTGTACATCCGATCGCGAGTACCTTTGAGGAAACAATTTCAATAATCAGATCAATATAAGCCAGGTAATCAGATCTCCCGACTTCAATCCCAACAGCAACACCATGCGCGATTTTCGAAATATCCCTGGGGCTCACGCTGCCACCTGTAATCGGCGGGTATTTACCATATTGGAGGGGC
>DAOWAG010000104.1 GCA_030634715.1 Candidatus Aegiribacteria sp.
GACCCTGTCAGCGGAACCGGTAACAGTTCTGAAAGTCCCCCACCATGGCAGCATAACTTCTGTTTTTCCACCATATCTCAGGAGATTAAGTCCGCAGTTCGCGGTTTTCTCAGCAGGCAGGAACAATAGCTTCGGCCACCCTCATCCTCATGTTATCGAAATTTACGTGGAACTTGGGGCTGAAATCTTGCGAACGGACAGACTCGGGACTATTGTTGTGCGGACTGATGGAGAAAGTGTCAGCGTTTCATATTTATAGAGTTTTAATTCAACCAGGGGAATGCAGTGAAACTCAGGTCAAGCCTTGCACCGTACGCCTACATTCTTCCTGCACTTATAATTGTCCTTGTATTCAGGACTCTTCCTATCCTGAGTTCATTCACAGCATCGTTTACAGACTATGACATCGGTGGATTTCATGGTTTCATAGGTTTCGATAATTACGCGAGAATGCTTTCTGATGCCCGTTTCTGGCAGAGCGTCATAAATACCCTGTTTTTCGTAATCGGAGTTGTTCCTGCTGGTATAATAATTCCGCTTTTTCTTGCTATACTTTTAAGGGGAAAACTTGCGGGAAAGAGCTTTTACAGAACCATCTACTTCCTGCCTGTGGTTACTTCAGCGGTGGCGATATCAGTCGTATGGACATGGTTATACAATCCGGAAGCGGGTCCGATCAACCAGATAATTACTCTTTTCGGGGGTGAACCTCTTATGTGGCTCAGAGAACCAAGGGGAGTTTTTGAGTTGCTTCTTTCACCACTCGGCATACATCCCAGAGGGATTCTTGCAGGTCCAAGTCTGGCTCTGGTATCGTTAATGATAGTCAGTATATGGAAAAGCACCGGCTATAATACAGTTCTTTTTCTCGCGGGACTGGAGAACATCTCGGGGACTTATTATGAAGCAGCCAGGCTTGACGGTGCCGGCACATGGGGAACATTCAGGAACATAACCTGGCCTCTTCTTTCTCCAACCACATATTACGTTCTGATAATGAGCACCATCATTTCATTCAAGACGTTCGCTCTTGTCTATGTCATGACTCCTCCCCCGGGTGGTGGACCTCTCGGAACAACAAATGTAATGGTTTTCTATCTGTTCCAGAAAGCATTTGATAGATTCGATATAGGGTATGCCAGCGCAATATCGGTCTTTCTCTTCCTGATTCTTCTGTCGCTGACCATCATCCAGCGAAAGATAGCGGGCAGGAAAGTGCACTACGGATCATGACAGCACGAACTCTGGCTCTCAACACCAGCAAGCATTTCTTCCTTATCCTCGGAGGGCTTGTAATGCTTCTTCCTTTCCTGTGGATGGTAAACACATCTCTTCAGCAGGGCGGTTTCGGTAATTATGTGGAAGCATGGACAAAAGTTCCGTTCGGCAGGTATTTTCTTAATACCCTTCTTGTTACAGTCCTTACAGTAGGGGGCGTTCTGGTCACATCCTGTCTTGCAGCTTACTCCTTCGCAACAATGAAATACAGGGGAAGGGATATGCTTTTCCTGCTGTTTCTTTCGACAATGATGGTTCCCCAACCGGTGTACCTGGCTCCATCATATGTGATCCTCGCCAAACTCGGATGGATAAATACGTATCTTGCTCTGATAATACCGTGGACAACGAATGTGTTCAGCATATTTCTACTCAGGCAGCACTTCAGAAATATTCCGTTATCCCTCTATGAAGCGGCTGTACTTGATGGATGCAGCAGGCTCAAATACCTGTGGAAAGTTGTTCTGCCCTTGTCAAAATCTGTGATAATTACGGTACTCCTCTTCAATGTTATTGGTTCATGGAACAGCTTCATGTGGCCGCTGGTTGTCACGCATTCAGAGAATCTGAGAGTTCTTCAGGTTGGACTTTCCTACTTCAATCAGGAACAATCAAGTAATTTCCAGCTGCTTATGGCTGCCTCCACTTTTTCAACAATGCCTTTGATACTCCTGTTTCTTGCGGCACAAAAGAGGATAGTAGCCAGTTACTCAAGATCAGGTATAAAGGATTGATATGAGAATAGTACTTCTTATCCTATGCCTTGTTGCAGTATCGGTAACTATTGCGGAAGGTCTACATTCCGAAGCAGTATCTTTTCTCATGAGGCTTTCATCTCAGGGATATACGGGAAGCGGAATTGTATGCCTTGAACTTTCCCTCCTGGCACCCTGTACGCTGTCAGTTTATCCTCCTTCACACTCCGCTGGAGGGTTTTATATCGGAATGGGTGGGAACAATATTCTCAATCTCGGTCTAAGACTGGAAGGAGAAGAATGGTTCATAGAGGATTCCATGCCTGATGATCTGCCTGTTCTGAGACTGAACTCGATAGAAGTCGCGGAAGGGAATCGTCTTATTGTATGTGCAACGGACATGATTCGTGGTTGCAGGATAGATAGCGTTGCTGTAATCTGGGCATTTCTCCCTGTTGACCGGAATGGATTATAATCATAGTCTACTCGATACTGAAGAACGATCTGCGAAATGGAGAATATTAATGAAGAAATATCTGGCTGCAGCCCTGTTAGTAGTATTATGCGGTTCTGTATCTGCAGGCACTGCGGGTTTTGCTTTTCTGCAGGTTCCAATTGGTGCCAGAGCTGTTTCCATGGGCGGCGCTTTCACAGCGGTTCCCGGAGATCCGATGGGACTTTACTGGAATCCAGCAACACTTGCCTCGATGGACAGACAGATGTTCACCTCTACCTATACCGGTTACCTGATGGATATGCAGGCAGGTTTCGCCGGATGGGTCAATCCAACCGGCGATGATATTATCGGAGCATCAATCAACTATTTCTACGGTGGAAGCTTCTTGCGAACCTCTATGACACATCCTACCGGCACGGGAGAGGAATTCAGCACAAACAGTGTTGCGCTTGGAGGGACTTACGTCTTCAGATTCGGGTCTTCTCTTGCAGCGGGAACAACAGCAAAATTCGTATATTCAAATATAGATACATACAGTGGAAACGCATTTCTTGTTGATGTTGGAGCCTGGTACAGACCTTCATGGATTTCGCTGGGGTTCGCGGTCAGGAATGCCGGAATCCAGACAAAAGCTTTTTATCAGGAGAATGACCCCATGCCTACCGAAGTTGCTGCCGGAGCAAGCGTAGAACTGCTCGATGGCAAACTCCTTGTAGCAACAGATATCACTTACCCTTTCCAGGGGGATATTAACGTTGCTCTAGGTGTCGAATACAATCCCACACAGATGCTGTTCCTCAGAGCAGGTGGGAACCTCCATGACAAAGACGCAGCGGATAATGCCGGGGGTAGTATTTTTGACGCCCTTGCATTCGGAGCCGGAACGGTGTGGGACAGATTCAGCCTGGACTATGCGTTCAAGCCTTTCGCTGATCTGGGTAATATTCACAGGATAGGTCTCGGCATTTTTCTGTGATTTACACCATCTGGATCTGTCTGCTCGTATTTACAGCACTACCGATCTTATTCTCTATCCTGGAATCAAGAACCGAAGGCAGACAGAGAAGATTGAATACTTTCAGATCCGCTCTTCCTCTGGATGTTAGAACCGAATATGAAGAAATTGTGTGTGTTTTTTGGTATTATTTCGCACATACTCTAGAAACAGGTCCCGTGAGAGAATCCTGAGGGGGGGCTTCACCGGTTCCAGCTAACCGGACTCCAATTGAAAACGGACATTGTCAACGGTAGTACTATAATTCTTGGTCTGGGAAACCCTATTCTTGGGGACGATGGAATCGGATGCGTTCTGGCTGAATCCGTCGGTCGTAGACTGGAAAATCTCCCGAACATTACTGTTCTTTCCACATCTCTATCTCCAATCCGTCTTCTGGATGAAATCGCAGATCACGACCGGCTCGTTATTATTGATTCAATCTCAACAGGACAGGTAGAGCCAGGAACTCTTCTTGAAGTGGACTTCTCCGAACAGGAAGAGCCGTTTCCTGTTTCAGGACACCATTTCTCTGTTTCACAATTAGCTGATACAGGCAAAGCTCTTGGGCTTTCAATACCACAGCATATCGCTGTTTATGGAATTGAAATACAACCGCCAACACAGTATGGGGATCAGCTTTCACCCATACTTGAGAGACGAATTCCGGAATTATCAGATGAGATCCTTGAACTGGAATTTCCTGATCAGTATGGATCCGAATCAAATATTTGCCGAGAGGAGAACAATCAGAATGCATAAAAAACTGGGACTGGATCCCCCTAGCAGCCCTCCAATCCGGCTCGACCGTGAAAAGGTCCGTGGCGGATTCGGTTTGCAGGTTGATGACCTGAGTGGAGAGCACCTGTTCGCATGTTATCAATGCGGAAATTGCTCATCCGGCTGTCCTCTTGCGCAGGAGATGGACATTCTCCCGAGTGAAATCATCCGCCTCGCCCAGCTCGGGCAGAAGGAGGATATTATTTTGAGTAATACTATCTGGATCTGTGCCAGCTGCTTCCAGTGTACTGTCAGATGTCCAAAGGGAATTGACGTCCAGGCAGTTATGGACGCGCTCAGGCAGATTGCTCTAGATGAAGGAGTAGATCATTTCGGTCCGGACCAGATCGATTCCAAACAGGCGGCTGAAGTTCCTCAGCCAGGACTTGTGGGAGTTTACAGAAAGCTATCAACTTAGAACTGGAGGAAACATGGCCAAGGTTGCTTACTATCCGGGCTGTGCTCTGAATGAACGGTCTTCTCACCTTGACCGTTCTGCCAGAGATGCAACAGGGAAACTCGGATTCGAGCTTGATGAGCTTGAGTCCTGGACCTGCTGTGGAGCCGTTCCGCCGGTCTCAAAAGAACGGGTAATGAACCTGATAGCACCATCAAGAATACTCAAGGATGTCAGGGATTCAGGCAGGGATATGCTCATAACGATTTGCGACTTCTGCTACAACACTCTGAAAAGAACAAATTTCAGTATCAGAACTGATGATATTATCCGAAAAAGAGTAAACGCTTTTCTTGCTGACGATACTCCGACAAGAACGTATCTGGAAGAGGAGAAAACTCCCTGGCGGGATTACGAAGGTGAAGTCAAAGTTGTTCACCTGATGGAGTACCTTCGAGATGAACTCGGATATGCCAGGATAACAGAGAAGCTCAAATGCTCCCTGAAGGGACTGAAAATCGCTCCATACTACGGGTGTGTCATGCTCAGACCTTTTAACGAAATACAGCTGGATGATCCTGAAAACCCGACCATTATCGAGGATTTCGTCCGAGCCCTGGAAGCGGAACCGGTAAACTACCCCTATCGCACTGAATGCTGCGGGTCATACCTTTCTGTCTCCAGCCCTGATGCTTCAACAAGACTCTGTTACAGGATACTGACCTCCGCTATGAAAAACGGAGCTGACGCAATAGTAGTCAGCTGTCCTCTCTGCTTCTATAATCTTGATTCAAGGCAGAAGGCCATATCGGATGCC
>DAOWAG010000328.1 GCA_030634715.1 Candidatus Aegiribacteria sp.
AGTGCTCATGCAGGTGATCAGAGTGATGAATAGAGTCCTTCCAGTATCCCGGAAACTTCGAGTTCTTTCCATCGGTTCCGGATCTGAACCACAGTTTCTTATTCTGGAATCAGCCTTCCGGGGAGGTATGTACCTTCTCGATATCGACAGTGTGCCGCTTTCCATCGTCAGGGATCGGGCTCAAAGGCAGTGGATAGAACATGTTACCACTATCCGGGCGGATTACAACAGGGTTCTTGTCCAGCCCGAAAAGGCGGAAGAGTTCCTGAAGGACAAACTGGACGGAAGAATACTGGATCTGATCACTCTCCATCATTCTCTTTACTACTGCGAAGAATCGATCTGGAAAGAATTCTTTGAAAGCCTTTACCTGAAGATTCTTGCCCGTCGGGGAGCGATTCACGCTGTGATGATGGCTTCAAACAGCGAAGACCGGTACTCCACAACCTGGCTCTACAATCATTTTGCCGGTAAATATTTCAATTGCCGTAATGATCAGGACCTTAGATCCTTTGGCAGGGGGCTGGAGAGGAATGGTGTATTCAGCAAAGCGAAGTTCTTGCGCCAGACTCACAGGGTTAATTTCTTCGTTGATGATTTCGAGAAATTCATGGCTGTGATCTGGATGATCCTTCTCTACCCAAACGTGCATAAATACACTCTTCAGCAGAAAGAGGAAATCACAAATTATATCTACGATGAATTCTGGATAGCAAAGAAACCACTCGTTCAGATACAGGACCACCTTGTTATCGAAAGGAACCTGCTGGCATGAAAACAACAAAATGGAAAAACAGCAACTGAGGAATCTGGAGCCGTGCGAATTTACCGCACAGGAGGAGCTCTTATCCGCTATTACTAAGAACAACAGTGGAAGAGAGATTCGTGTATGCGAGGGAGCCAGGTGGGGAAAACTCATCCTGCCCGCAAAAGATGAAAGCCGGAATAAGAATGAGAAGGGTCTCAGGGTATTGGGCATCTGCAGTTGGACGCTGGGGTTTTTGTCTTTTGAGACACTTAAGCTTATTGAGAAGAAACTCCCTTTTAAGCTTAACATTGTTGGGCTGGTCACTGATGATCCTGCAGATAGAAATGCGAAGATATCCATAAAGAGAAGATTCTGGCGTTACTATGACGATCATCAGCAGGAAGAATTTGAACAGGGAATAATTGAATCAGCACTGACCTTCGGTGTTCCATGTTATACAGGGGATGTAAAGAACGACTGCTTCAGAGATATCCTGACCGGATGGGATCCCGAGGTAATTATCGTCAGTGCCTTTGGCCAGATATTAGACAAGCCCATTATAGACTATCCACCTTTTGGCATATACAACGTCCACCCTGCTGACCTGCTTCATCACCATGGGGAGGGACCTCAACCATGGGAAGATCTTGTTGCCAGGAAAGCGAATACAACAAGGGTCACCATTCACAGAGTGTCGGAAACAGTTGATTCCGGGCAGATTGTAGGTCAGTCCTCTCCGATCAATGTCAGATTAAGAAATAACCGGTTCACCGATAACGTACGTCTGATAGGTGAAAAAACTTTAATGCCTGTGGATCATATGGTCTCTGAACTCATCTGCCGGATGATTCGCAGGAAAGAATCAGGTCTGAAAGGACCAATTGATAGAATTGATTTTGAAAAGTTGTTCTCTCAGGAATTCAAGAATAGACTTATGGAGCCCATAGATCCAGCCGAACGAGGACATTTGCTTCCTTTACCCGCGGAAGACATCAGGTACAATGTATAAGAGGTTAGTCTGCAATTGATTTTCTGATAGCTCTGATGTGTTCCGGTGTTGTTCCGCAGCAGCCTCCGATTATTGACACTCCAGCATCAACCAGCTCCTTTGCCTTTCGCGCCATGAATTCAGGCGTTTCAGGATAAACAAGCTCACCATTTCCTATTAATGGAAGGCCTGCATTGGACTGGATAATAAGAGGAAGAGAAGTGTGTTTTCTGTATTCTATTGCAATCCTTATCATGTTTTCGATTCCGTTTCCGCAGTTGGAACCGACCACATCCGCTCCAGCCTCTTCAAGTGCATGTGCTGCTTTTTCGATCGTATTACCCATAATCGTAAAGAAACCTTTAGGGGTTGCATCAAAAGTCATGGTCGCCATGACGGGGATTCCCGGTGCTTTCTCTTTAGCGGCCCTCAGAGCAAGAAGCATTTCACTGAGATCCATCATTGTCTCGATACAG
>DAOWAG010000022.1 GCA_030634715.1 Candidatus Aegiribacteria sp.
CGGCAGAGGTAGAATATGAATTGAAACGTTTCCGAGAAGCTCTTATCCAGTCCCGCGCGGAGCTTGAGAAAATTTCTACCCAGGTCAGCGACATTATTGAGGGAAAACAGCTCATGGAAGTGCATATTCTCCTTCTTGATGATCCAGCCATGCATAAAGAAGTAGAAAGTAGAATTCGAGAGGAACTGGTAAGCGCAGAGTATGCTGTAAGCAGAGTGCTGTTCAAAATTCTGGAACGATTTAATTCGATTGAGGATCCTTACCTTCGAAGCAGATCGGTAGATGTTCGCGATGTTGGCAGGCGTGTGATAGCGAATCTTCTTGGAACTGAGAAGGAGGTACTCGCAAATATAAATCATCCTGTAGTACTAGTCTCGAATGATCTGGATCCTTCTCAGACTGCTGGCCTTTCAAGAGAGCAGCTTCTTGGGATTGTAACCGATCTCGGTGGTTCAACCTCACATACCGCGATACTGGCAAGAAGTATGGGCATACCTTCAGTTGTAGCCCTGAAAGATCTAGCTGAGTATGCTCATCCTGGACAGACTGTGATTGTTGATGGTGTACATGGTGTTGTGATACTTGATCCTGATGATGATGAACTCGAATACTATACAGAGCTGAAAAACCGATACAACATTGCGGAAGCGGAGATAGCGCTCAACGCTGAAAACGAAACAGTTACAGAAGATGGAAAGAGCATTGAACTTTCCGCGAATATCGAGTTCTCTCAGGAGGCTGATCAGGTCAGGCGTTTTGGAGGAAAGGGAATAGGCCTCTTCAGGACAGAGTTCATAAGACTACTTTCACCTGAAATTGAAGATGATGAAGAAATACATTACAGAGCTTACAAACATGTCCTCAAAGCAGTCGATCCGGAACCTGTGATAATCAGGACTTTTGATCTCGGCGGAGACAAATTTCTTGAATCGATCCCAACATTAGAGAGAAACCCTTTCCTTGGATGGAGAGCCATAAGGATCTGCCTCGACCGTCCTCTGAAATTCCGCAGCCAGTTAAGAGCAATCCTCAGAGCCGCCAGGTTCGGAAATGCATGGTTGATGCTGCCAATGATCACATCGCAGGATCAGGTTCTGCAGGTTAAAGTTATGCTCGAAGATATTAAAGCAGAACTGGAAGATTCCGGAACACCTCACGGATCAATTCCTCCACTCGGAATCATGGTGGAAACGCCTGCTGCTGCTCTGGCCATTGATTTTCTGATTCCTCATATTGATTTTGTTTCAATAGGGTCAAATGATCTGACACAGTATACACTTGCTGTCGATAGAGGCAGTCCTTACGTATCAAAACTATTCGATTCCCTCCATCCCTCGGTTCTCTGGCAGATAGATCATGTTGCGAGGAAATGCAGAGACGCTGAAATATGGACCGGCATATGCGGACAGATGGCAAGTAATCCCCTGGCCATACCTCTTCTTCTTGGATTCGGTCTTAAAGAACTCAGTGTATCCCTGACACTTATTCCGGATGTTAAAAAAATGATCAGTGTCATCAATCTTAAGGAAGCCGAAGTTCTGGCAAGAGAGTCGCTCATGATGGAATCCGGAGATGAAATAAGGAAATATGTACTTGAGTACGTCGAAACAAGATACCCTGAAATAATTCTGGATGAGATTCACCGTGACAATAATGATCGGGGGAACTGAATGCATGCAATCATTCCGGTCGCGGGGAAGGGTACAAGGCTTCGCCCGCTGACCTGGTCTACGCCTAAGCCTCTTCTGCAGGTTGCCGGTAAGCCAATACTCGGCCACATAATAGACAAACTTATTTCCGCTGGGATAGTACATGTGACACTGATAGTAGGTTATCTCGGCGATGAGATCGTCAAATGGACAAAAAAGGAATATCCGGATATACATGTTGATTTTGCGGAGCAGAGCAATATGGATGGTCTCGCATCTGCGGTAAATCTTGCTGCCCCCATGACTGGAGATGGAGTGACCCTGGTAGTTCTGGGAGACACTATCTTCAGCGCTGACGTATCTCATGCGCTGAATCCGCAAAGAAATATGATCGCAGTTAAACGAGTGGATGATCCAAGCCGGTTTGGGGTTGTTCTACTTGAGGATGGCAGGATAGTCAGGCTTATTGAAAAACCGGAGGAGTTTATCAGCAATCTCGCTATTGTTGGCATCTATGGATTCTCATCCGGTACTGTTCTGATGGATGCCACTTCAAAACTTATCAAAAGCGGTAAACAGACAAAAGGGGAATATCAGCTTACCGATGCCATGCAACTTATGCTTGATGAAGGACATGACTTTGGTGTTTTCGAGGTTGACGAATGGCTTGACTGCGGAAAGCCGGAAACATTTCTTGAGACCAACAGAACTCTCCTTGATTCAGGATCCGGTGAAAGAAGAGCTGAAATAAAGGATTCCATTATCATTCCTCCTGTCAGTCTGCCTGAAGGAACGGTTATTTCTTCATCAATAGTAGGACCTTACGTTTCAATTGGTTCTGATTCAAGAGTAGAGAACTCAATAATTTCCAACACGGTAATTGTCAAACGCTCAGCAATTGATCATGTGAATATCACAGATTCAATTATCGGTGATGATGCCGTTGTGTCTGGAAAAGCTGAAAAATTAAACGTTGGTAACTCAAGCACAATTGAATTATAGCATTAATCCGCATATAACACCAGCTTTCTACTACGGCGACGCATACAGCTGCGTCTACTTCGTTCTTTATCTTCGCACATATGTAACGTCCTCGATGGCGTCATCAAGATTCGTCTGCGAAAAGCACTCGCAAGCCTCGTATCCACAACTGTCTGTGACGCTTCGAAACGAGAACTGGTGATATATGCGGATTAGTAAACCGTCAGATCTGAACAACAGTATCCCTGTAGTATATGCTGAATCGCTTGCTAACAGAGGTGGTACCGGTGTATACATCAGGCGATTGCTTGAAGGTTTTGTTCAATGTAACGCGCATGTTCTGGCAGCTGCAGGAAGCAGATTGATGAGACCTTCTGAAGCGCTTGATGCCGTTCTCCCGGAGAGTGGAATACTGAAAGTGTTTCATGAGCATATTGCATTGCCTGCTGTTGTGGCGTCTGTATCTCCTTCAATAGTGCATCTTCCCGCGTTCGCCGGAAGATCGCCTGGTGGAGTGCCATGCGCGGTGACTCTGCATGATCTTGCATTCATGGCTAATCCATCCTGGTTCCCGAGGTTGAGATCTTTGTATTACCGTCTTCACTTCAGCAGAGTCGCGAGAAGAGCCAATGTATTGATGGTTGACAGTGATTTTACAGGAAGAGAAGCAGTAAGATGGTTGAATGTGGATTCCAGAACAATCAGAAAAGTCTACCTGGAAAAAGAATCGATGCGCGCTTATGTAGGGGTGATTCAGCTGTTCGCTGGAATTACAGATAAATACATTCTCTTTGTCGGAACTGTTGAGCCAAGAAAAAACATTTCCGGGCTTCTTGAGGCCTGGCAGTCTGTTCATCAGGAGTATCCTGATCTCAATCTCGTAATAGCAGGAAGATGGGGATGGGGACCGGATACACTAAGAAATCAGCTCAGGAATAAAAGAGGAGTTATATGGACAGGTCAGCTTTCGAACAGTATCCTGAAAAGTTGTATTACAGGTGCTGAACTACTTGTCTATCCATCTTACTATGAAGGTTTTGGTCTTCCACCTCTTGAAGCGGCATCCGCTGGTGTTCCATCTGTACTAACTCCAGCTGATGCGCTCGTGGAGATATATTCCGATATCTCTAATATTGCATTGAACCATAAACCTGATTCAATAGCTGGAGCCATACTTGAATCTCTTGATACGTCTTATGACAAGAATAACCTCATTGAATTTGCCTCCGGATTCTCAGTGAAACACATGGCAGATGAAGTACTCGAAGTGTACAGGGAGTTTTCAAGATGAGAATTCTGGAAGTATATAAAGATATTCATCCTCTGGTTCGCGGTGGAATTGAGAGATACATACATGATCTTTCTTCATTCCTGGCGGAGAAGGGACATAATGTAGAAGTATTGATTGCGGGAGATAACTGCAGCATCAGTAATATTGAGATCTCTGGATTCAAAGTTAGAACAACTCCATGTATCGGAAGAGTGATGTCAAATCCCATATGTCCTGAATTAGTCGATTCTTTGAGAGATACCCCGGCTGATCTGGTGCATTTTCACGTTCCTCTTCCTTCAGCGGTTATATCCTGGCTGATGACAGGCCGAAAAACACCATACATAGTAACATATCACAGTGATATTGTGCGGCAGGCTGCATTTCTTCCTTTATATGGTCCCTTTCTGAAAAGATTTCTCAATCGAGCTGATGCTGTCATCAGTACTTCACCGGTGTATGCGGAAACATCTGTATTTCTTTCAAGCCTTAATAATATCAATGTAATACCGATTGGAACCGATCTTAATCGCTTCAAACCTTCTGATTCCACCAGAACTTGTGATTACGTTCTTTTTGTTGGAAGATTCAGAAAGTACAAAGGTATTCATTTATTGCTGGAAGCTTGGAAAAAATATCCTGATCACCGACTGATAATGGTCGGCGGAGGGCCGCTCCTCCCGGATATTCTGAAAGCAGTCAAAAAATACAAACTTAATATTAAGATCATTAATGACCCCGATGATGACGAACTTGTTAAGCTTTATCAGGGAGCAAAATGCCTTGTTCTTCCATCTACTCTGAGGAGTGAAGCCTTTGGTATTGTTCAGATCGAATCAATGGCTTGCGGCACTCCTGTTATAAGCACTTCAATCCCAACAGGCGTTCCATGGGTCAACGCGGACGGAATATCAGGTTTGGTTGTTCAGCCCGATAACTCTGATGCTCTTGCTGATGCTATAGAACAGATGAATGATTCGATTCTTCATGAAAAACTTTCTCGAGGTGCCCTGGATAGAGCGGAACGTCTTTTCGACAGTCGGGATCTCCACCGAAATATTGAGACCCTGATGCGAGAAGTGATAAAAGATTGTATTGATGCATAAACTCAATGACCATTTCCGGGTAGAAATAATCCTTGTACTCCTGGCAATTGGAATCGGAGTACTGGAGAATATTGTGCCAAAACCTTTTCCGTTTCTTAAACTTGGCCTTGCCAATGTAGTTACCGTTTCAGCGATAATCAGGTACGGCACAATGACTGGTCTGAGAATTAATGTTCTCAGGTCAACTGGAGCAGCTTTAATACTTGGAATAATTGCGACTCCTACATATCTTCTTTCGCTTGCAGGCGGGATAGTATCATCCATTGTTATGGGAAATCTCAGAAATCTGTTTTCCGTAACCGGTATATCTGTTGCCGGCAGCCTTTGCAGTCTTTGTATTCAGTTATTTATGGCAATGCTGCTTTTACCCGGTCTTCCAGTCGCTGCTCTTGCTTTGCCCCTCGTGATCTGGGGTGTTCTTTCAGGAGCTGTAACAGGTATTGTTGCAGTAATGCTTCTGAGAAAAGGTTTTCCATGGATTCGTGAAGCAGGGGTTGATTCCCCCTGTTCGCAGGAATAGATTAACATAATGCTGGAGGAGAAGTGCTTCATAATCGTTCGACTCGATTCTGGATATTAATCTCATTCCTCGGAATGATGACTGGTACAGCTTTTGGAGAAGGAATAGCAGCGATACTGCCGGAATCATCAGTTGCTTTGAGATCTTTCTTCTCTGGATCACTTGAGTTTTCTGTTGGTCCTTTTGGTTTTGATCTGATAGTTTTCAGATTCGCTCTTGAGGAAATAGCTTTCAAGATGAACCTGATGAGTTTTGCAGGACTTATGTTTGTAGGTTATCTTTACCGCTGGTTCTAAATCAAGAATTTTCAGACAGGAGGTGAGATGATGTTTCGTCCTGGCACTGGTGAGATTATTTTAATAATAATTGCTCTTCTCTTGCTATTTGGCGCAAAGAGAATCCCTGATCTTGCGCGGTCTATAGGTCAGGCTCTGCATATGTTCAGAAAAGGAATGAAAGAGGAATTCTCAGATATTGAAGATGAGAAGAAAGATTCTGATAACGGAGATAATTTGAATGGCGACAGTTAGCTATAGTTCAAGAGAAATCGATTGTAAACTTGTCTATGCGGGACCCGGACTATCAGGCAAAACAACAAATGTGAAATACATTCATTCTGTGATCCCATCCTATGACCGGGGTAAACTTATTTCTCTCGCGACTGGAAATGAACGGACACTATTCTTTGATTTCCTGCCTGTGAATTCAGGAATAATATATGGTTTCAAAGTACGCCTGCATCTCTACAGCGTTCCTGGCCAGGCTATGTATTCGGATAGCCGTCAACTTATTCTGCAAGGCGCGGACGGTATTATATTTGTAGCGGATTCCCAGAGGGCAAGAATGGACGCTAATATTGCCAGTCTTCGTGATCTGAAGGAGAATCTGAGAGCTTCAAGACGAAAAGGTCTCAGTCTGGTGCTCCAGAACAACAAACGTGATCTGCCTGACATCCTGCCATCAGAGAAAATTAGAAAAGATCTTGGTCTTGAGCGGATACCATGCATCGAATCTGTCGCAACTGAAGGAATCGGTGTTTTTGAGACGCTCAGGAAAGCAAGCAGAATTGTGATGCGAAGACTTCACCGGCAGTTTTCTCTAGTTCTTGAAGAGAAGAGAGGATAGAGTGAGCAATAATCAGGTTGTTGACCTTCTTCTTGTTCGGCTCAATCGAGAGGAAGAAAAAGAAAAAGTTCTTAACATGCTCATCATCGAACTGGGAATGCCCCGCGATGAAGCCAGAGAGAAAGTGGAAACCTCTCCCAACATCCTCATCGAAGGCATTTCAATGGAACAGGCAAGAATTCTTCAGAACAGGATGTACCCTTACGTTGATCTGCTTCCAAGATCTTACGCAACAGATACATACACAGAACCTTCAGAACAGACTGTTAGTGAAGATTTATCTTCTGAGTCACTTCAGGCAGAAGAGATTGACCTAGATCTGCAGGATGAATATCAAGACGAAGAAATACAGGATTTCGAAGTGGATGATGATAGTCTTATCATCACTACCGCTGCGGAAGAAATGCTCTCTATAGACCGATGCCACCTGTGCGGTAGTTCTCCAACCAGCGATCAGAAACTTGCTCCTTGCAGAACATGCGGTGAACTTACGTGTTCAGATTGTTTTAATCGAAAAATGCATGTATGTGAAAGATGTGTTTCTGAAGGTCGAGCGGTTGACCGTCCTCTGGATATCAGACCTGACTACGGACGGGAACAGAGCAATAAACATGATCGAGAGCTTAAAAGCGTTAAAGATGAGAAAAAAGTAACCAGAGGAAAAAAGCGGATTGCTATACCCAAGTTTTCACCTGCTGTTATTTCTATCTCCGCCGCTGTACTTATCCTGATCGCGTTTTATCTGATTGATCCAATTAATCTGTTCAATACCGATGGTTCAGTACCGGGATCTGATCACTCCAGCACTGATTCGCTTGCTTCCTCCATAATTCCCGATTCCGACTCAGTATCCAGCACTGTATTAACGGAAGTTCCCCCAGATACTCTCGCGAATGCTCAAACAGATTCTCTTTTGTTATCTGAGGACAGTATTTCTTCAGAATCCGCTGTATCACTCGGAAATATCTCACTGCGCGATGTCCGGATTCCTGAATTTCCAGATACTCCGGAACCCGTTGAAGTTACCTTACCAAGACTTCTGCTTTCGTCGCCGGTTATCGGTATTGAGGTTTACACAGATTCACTCGCATTTCTTTCATATCCTGTAGGATATGTAGCCGCAACCATTTCTCTTACAATCGATGCTATTTCACTGGTTCATACAGAAGATGGATATACGGTATTTGTAATGTCAATTCTTCATCCTGAACCGGTTGAGAAAAGAACTGCGTTGATAAGCAATATCGGAGCATTACTCGACTCCACAGTCGTAGATCAGATGGTTCTCTACTACAGGGAGAACGAATATTATGATCCAAATCTATATTCCTTTATCTCAGACAGTTTCAGTGTAATATCTCAGTCAAGCAGCCCGTATTTCCTGCAGAGAAAACAGGCGACAATACCAGAAATCAGAACACTGGTATTTGGAGACATTAATGACTGGATGACTGATCTGAACTGATGATTGCTCCCATAGAAGGTTTTCCAGCGGATGGACACGTTTCGGAGAACCATTTTAATATGAAAGATATATGAAGAATACAAAGAATCTTGTAATAATAGAGTCTCCTGCCAAAGCGAGAAGTCTGAAGAGTTATCTTGGTGACAATTACGAAATATTCGCTTCTTATGGTCATGTGAGGGATTTGCCAAGACATTATATTGGAGTTGATGAGAAGAACAGCTTCAAGCCCACATATACCATCCTTCCGGATAAGAGAAAAATAGTAGCTCATTTGAAGAAAATAGCTTCCGGTTTTTCCCGAATCTACCTTGCCGCGGATCCTGACAGAGAAGGTGAATCGATCTGCTGGCACCTTTCACAGATTCTTGAGGAAGACGGCAGAGTATTCAAGAGACTCAGATTCAATGCTGTAACAAAAGAAACTGTGCTTAAGGCACTGAAAAATCCAAGTGTTATCGATATGCAGCTTGTTGACGCTCAACAGGCAAGACGTGTCATGGACAGGCTTGTTGGATACAAAATATCATCCTACCTCCAAAGAATCCTCGGCAGGGGAAAAAGCGCAGGAAGAGTACAGACAGTTGTTCTGAGAATCATTCAACAGCGGGAAGACGAAATCAGCAACTTTATTCCTGTTGAGCATTGGCTTATCGAAGCGGAATTTCATCAGAATGATAAAGTTATCAAAGTTTCACTTTTCTGCGTAGACGGGAAAAGAGCCGATAAACCGGGGAAAGCACCTCGATCATCCGAGGAGGCTTTGATTATTCATCAGAGACTGAAGGATTATAAAGGTGATTGGACCCTCTCCGGAATCCAGAGAAAGATACGTTCCGTAAAACCTCCTCCTCCATTCATAACAAGTACGCTTCAGCAGGCAGCTTCAACCAGGCTTTCCTATTCACCATCGAAAACGATGACAATTGCTCAGCAGTTATATGAAGGAATCTCTCTGGGTGAAAAGGGACGCAGTGGTCTGATCACATACATGAGAACGGATTCTGTCCGGATCAGTCCTGATAGCATAAAGGAGTGCAGGGAGTATATCTCAGATAAATACGGCAGTAACATGCTGTCGAAATCACCCAACAGGTACAGAAGTTCGAAAGGATCACAGGACGCCCACGAAGCGATAAGACCAGCCAGCAGTAAATTAGCTCCCGAGATGCTTTCCAAAGTCCTTACATCTCCACAGCTTGCTCTTTACTCCCTTATATGGAACCGTTTCCATGCAACACAGATGAAGAATGCCGAGATAGAAAAGACCGAGTTCAGCGTTACCGGAGCCGGTCTGGAATTCAAATGTACCGGGGATCGGCTTCTATCAAAGGGATTCTCCATAATTGACCGTGCATACGTTCGAATTGAAAAGGAACTTCCTGATATGAAAGAGGGGAGTATAATCTTCGATTCGGAAACAAGAGAGCAGAGATTTACATCACCACCACCGCGATTTTCTGAAGCAAGACTTGTGGCGGAGATGAAAAAAAAGGGAATTGGAAGACCATCAACCTACGTGAGCACTATAGGAACATTAAAAAACAGAAAATATGTAATAAAGGATGGAGGAGTACTCAAACCTACCGAACTCGGCACTACCACAGAGAGACTCCTTGTAAGGATGTTTCCCCATATATTTGAAATCGGATTTACCGCATCCATGGAGGATCTTCTTGATTCTATCGCAAATGGTGATGAATCTTACGTTGATGTTCTTCAGAAACTGAATCTTCCTCTTGTGTCCTCTCTTGA
>DAOWAG010000149.1 GCA_030634715.1 Candidatus Aegiribacteria sp.
AGGTAGTGTATTATTTCTGTTATGGAAGTGTAGAGGATCTGTATTTGACCAGTAATTCACTCCTTGGTCAATGTCAGGATATGTAAGGATTTGTGTCGGTTCTGTTACAGGTACGTTAGGGTTCTGTCTATTGTAAACCCTTGCTAGGCAACGGTGTTCATCCCCGCCTCCTGCTATATCATGTAACTACTGCTGTTTCTGTCAGATGTTTTCCCTGACCACCTGTGCAAGGCGTTTGACTCCATCCACGATCTGTTCTTCATTAGCAAAGCTGAAATTCAATCGCATGCTCTGGTAATTATCGTTATCAGGGAAGAAAGCACTACCGGGAACGTACGCGACATTTTCATCAACAGCCTTCTGGAAGAGATCATCCGCGCTCATTCCATCCGGAAGAGTAAGCCAGAGGAACAATCCACCCTCAGGCTTTGTCCAGTGGACATCAGGCATGTCAGCGAATTCCTTTTCGAGACTGTCAAGCATCAGTTTTCGGCGGCGGTCATAAAGCTTGATCGTATTCTTCAAGCCTGTCTCGAGAACCCCTGCCTGAAGCATTGCATGGGTAATGGCCTGATTGAAGGGGGGTGTACACAGATCGACAGCCTGTTTGGCCATAACCATTTTGTCTACGACCCAGTGGGGGCCACAGGCCCATCCAAGACGGAATCCGGGAAGAAGCAACTTGGAGAAAGTGTAAAGAGAGAGGACCATGTCCGGAGCCATGGACTGGAATGTCTTCTGATGCTCTCCGCTGTATCTGAGCTGCCTGTAGGGAGTGTCTTCCACTATCAGGTATTCACCCTTTTCCGCGATGTCAAGGATCTTTCTTCTTCTGTCTTCAGGGATTGTCACTCCTGCCGGATTCTGAAAATCCGGAATTATATAGATGAACCTTGGTCTCCGTCCTTCAGCTTCCAGTCTGGCAATAGTCTCTTCGAGGTGTTCAGGGATCATCCCATGCTCATCAAGTTCTACTCCGATCGGTACACCCTGATAGCTCTTAAATGCCTGTAACCCTCCAAGATATGTAGGGGAACCTGTGATACATGTATCACCGGGATTAAGGAATATCTTGGCAACCAGATCAAGACCCTGCTGGGAAGCTGTAGTAACCAGTATATGATCCGGCGTTGTATCAATACCTTCCGCTTTCATGATTTCTGTCAGATCCTCGCGGAGTCTTTTGTCACCTTCGGTAGGACCGTACTGCAATGCAGTGTGTGCTTCTTCTTCAATAACCTTGTCGATCGCGTACCTGACATGGTCTACAGGGAATGTAGCAGGTGCTGGAAGTCCTCCTGCAAATGAGATTATGCCTGGTTTGGCAGTCAATTTCAGAAGTTCTCTAATGACCGATCTCTTCATACCCAATGCCCGATCTGAGAAGTATTTCTCTTTCTCCATGCATTGACTCCTTTCTGGAACTTGAACGATTCATATTATGCATTGCGTGTTATATACAATGTATGGATATGACCAAATAATCCAATGTCAACAGGTATTTTTCTTTGACGGGACGAAGTGATGACTCCTTATCATATTTAAGGTGACTGATAATTAACCGGAGGTTGATTCATGAAACGATTTGTTACACTGTTATTCACTGCTGCAGGCTTGTGCGCATTAATGATTTCATGCGGCTCTTCTGAAGAACCCCGTGAAGAGAATATCTCTGATACAGAAGAAATTATTCTGACTGATTCTCTGTCAGGAATAGAATCAGATATTCATCTGCCTGATTTTATCTGCGCCAGGCATATCCTTCTAAGCTGGGATGGTACAGGCACAACTGGAGTTCTTCGTACCCGGGAAGAAGCGCAGACGCTTGTCGAACGGATTCAAGCTGATATACTCGCGGGAGATGTAACTTTTGAAGAAATGGCTTACCAGTATTCGGACTGCACCACTGCGCAGGATAGCGGAATGCTTCCTGAATTTGCAGCCGGAGCGATGATAGAGGAGTTTGAGAATGCTGCTTTTGCTCTTGAACCCGGAGAGATGTCCGGAATCGTGGAGACGCGATTCGGGCTGCATCTGATCAAACGTATCAGATAATCAGCTTTGGAGTATTTCCGCAGCGTAGTCGAACAGGGAGAGAACGGGCTCAGACTCGATTCGTATCTTGTTATCCAGGACGATATTGAGCAGAGCAGAAGTTATATCAATACTCTTATTTCCAACGGACATGTTTCGGTGGATGATTCCACAATTACAAAACCTGCATTCAATGTAAAAACCGGGCAGGCAATTGTTCTTGAAGTACCTGATCCGATACCAATCGATCTCTCACCCGAGTCTATCGATCTTGATGTAGTATTCGAGGACGATCATCTCCTTGTAATCAATAAACAGGCCGGACTCATAATTCATCCATCAGGCACCTGTAGGAACGGAACCCTTGTTAATGCGCTGCTTGCGCATTGTGATAATCTCTCTGGTATTTCTGGGGAATTGCGTCCCGGGATCGTACACAGGCTGGATAAGGATACAACCGGTCTGATGATGGTTGCCAAGGACAACCCTACTCATAGAGGGTTGTCACGCCAGCTTTCATCTCGAACAGTCACTCGACGTTACATAGCTCTTGCCTGGCATATTCCGGAGCCTGATGAGGGCAGAATCGACGCGCCAGTTGGTCGCGATCTTAATAATCGACAGAAAATGGGAGTCATCCAGGCCGGGAAGCGAGCAGTAACCAATTACAGAGTTCTTCGAAAATTCAGATTCACAAGCATGATCGAATGCCGGCTTGAAACCGGGAGAACACACCAGATAAGAGTTCACATGTCTTCTGAAAAGGGATGTCCATTGATTGCTGACTCGAAATATGGCGGAGACAATCCGAAAGGGATTGCTTCGACAGTTCGTAATAGAGAATTAGTGGATGATGTGCTGCGGCTTGCCTGTCACCATATGCTTCACGCTGAAACACTTGGTTTCATTCATCCGATAACAGGTGCTGAAATGGAATTCAATATGGCTCCACCTCTGGAATTCAGGCTGGCGATGAGAAGACTTGAGAGAGACTTGAATGACTGATTCAGCATATTCACTTCTCCTCTTTGCCGGTCTTGTTGCTGGTCCGGCATCCGCATTCATTGTGAATATTGAGATTCTTCCCGTCTTTCTGATATTCCCTCTTCTCTGTCTTGCCGGAAAAACTGGAAAAGGTTCTATAAGATTGCTGTTTCTTATTACTGCTCCGGTTTTATCAATGATATATGGATTGCTCTCCGATAATCCTTTGCTGGCTGACAGGTCACTCAGATGGACAGCCGCGGTTGCGACAGGTGTATTCATGTCGGGTTCACTCGGTTCTTCGAGAGCTTCCAGACTGCTTCACTCAGCCTCCAATCGTGTGAAATCGGGCGGAATGCTGGAGACTCTGGCGATGGTGATCTCTCTTGCAGGGCCTTTCTCTAACAAGATCAGGACTGTTTTCAGTACGAGCAGAAGAAATGGCATCAGTGTCAGCGAGTCATTCACAATTGCCCTTTCATCTGTCTATGAAATTGAACCGGTACAGAATGTTTCAGTTGAGGAACCACGTCCCTTTCCAGTTATTGCGGCCTGTTGCGCCTGGCTGCTGCTTCTTGCCGGCATCTCCGGAGTACTTTAAGTATGGATTTCATCAGAATAATGATGAAGATTGAATATGATGGCACTGAATTCCACGGATGGCAGTTACAACCAGGCGCAAGAAGTGTGCAGGGAGAGATTGAATCTGTACTTGAAAGCCTTTGTGGAAGAAAGATCAGAATCACGGGATCAGGTAGAACGGATTCAGGAGTACATGCGCTAGGGCAGATTGCTCATGCGGATATCAAGCCTGGTGAGTTTGACAGAGTAGAAAACGGATTACCCTCAATGCTTGCGGAAGATGTGGCAGTTACTTCGCTATCGAGAGTTGAAGACTCATTCCATGCAAGATTCGATGCTGTATCAAGACTTTACAGATACCGGATCTCGAAAGAGAAACATCCACTTACATCAAGATACAGCTATATTCTTCCTGGAGCCCGTACACTTGATATTGAATCGATGCTGAAGGCTGCATCGCTTTCAATAGGAGAGAGCAACTGGATTGCCATGGCAAAGGAAGGCAGCTCCAATTCGAACTGGATTGTGAGAGTAATTGACGCGAATGTACTGGAGGATCAGTCAGGGTGGACTCTTCTTATTCAGGGTAACAGGTTTCTAAGAGGACTGGCCAGAATCTGGGCCGGAACATTTGTGCAAATTGGTTCAGGTTCAGCCTCTCCTGAA
>DAOWAG010000142.1 GCA_030634715.1 Candidatus Aegiribacteria sp.
ATCCATACCGGTCAATCTGGCAATCATCGATTGATATTCGAAAATAGCCTGGAGCGTTCCCTGGCTGACCTCAGCCTGATAAGGTGTATATGCGGTATAGAATTCACTTCGAAGCAGAATATGATCAACTGCCGCAGGGATGAAATGGTCGTAAGCACCGGCTCCAAGAAAACAGATCTTATCAGCCCCAGTATTTTTGCGCGCATATGCCTCGAACTCACGCTGGAGTTCAAGTTCTGAAACAGGGTCAGGCAGATCAAGATCTTCTTTTAGCTGATACTTGAGCGGGATCGATTGAAAAAGATCACTGACATCTTCAACTCCGATTACGCGAAGCATTTTTTCAATATGTTCCCCGCGGTTCGGGATGAACCTGCTCATGGATTACTCGCCGATGAATTCAGAGTACTCTGCAGCGCTCTTCAGATTCCTGAAACCGGAAGAATCATCAGTGGCTATTACAATGAGCCAGCCTTTTTCATATGGATCTTCGTTAATAAGCGCGGGTTCGTCCTCGAGATCAACATTAACACGTACGACTTTTCCGTCAAATGGAGCGTAGAAATCCTCAGCGGTCTTTACGGCTTCAAGAGAAGCAAAAGTATCTCCGGCACTGAATTCTTCCAGTCCGGGAAGTTCAACCATGACAATTTCACCCATCTGATCCTGGGCGTAATAGGTCAAACCCATCAAGTATTCACCATTACCGAGATCTTTCACCCACTCGTGCGAGTCAGTGTAGCGGAGATCTTCCGGAATGTTAGACATATCTTCCTCCTTGTATTCCTTATTAATTACTTTCTGCTGCCATCCTTGTAGAACGGCAATTTCACAGTTTTGACAGGGATTCTTTTCCCTCGTACTTCAGCTTCGAGTTCAATCCCGCTTTTCTGGAAACCCTTCTCGACAAAAGCAAGACAGACTCCATGTCCCAGCGCAGGTGCTAGTGATCCGCTGGTTACGATACCGACCTTGCGGTCACCCTCGAACAGTTCGGCGCCCTGCCTGGGAAATCCCTTACCTGTTACTTCAAGGCCAACAATGTACCGGGCAGGTTTTTCCTTCTTCTGTCGGACCATAACTTCACGACCAATGAATTCCTTATCGGTCTTCAGTTTCACCACCCAGCCGAGTCTGGCTTCGATTGGAGTAGTAGTGTGATCTATATCATTACCGTAAAGAACGTAACCCACCTCAAGCCGAAGAGTATCTCTGGCGCCAAGACCTACCGGTTTGATTTCAAATTCTTCACCGGCTTTCATGACGGCATCCCATACATCCGCGGCATCAGCGGACTTAACATATATCTCGAATCCGTCCTCACCCGTATATCCGGTTCTCGCAATCAGAGCCTCGACGCCGGCGAATTCACCGGAAACGTGGCTGTAATAGCCTATGCTTTCCAGACCTACATCTGTGAGTTTCTCGGCAACTTTCTGCGCATCAGGCCCCTGAATGGCAACGAGTCCAATATCGTCGCTTTCGTTAGTCAGAGTTATATCGTACCCGGTAGTATGATTGTTGACCCATGCCCAGTCCTTCTCGATGTTGGAACCGTTAACGACCATGAGATATTCATTTTCTGATATTCTGTATACTATCAGGTCATCGACTATTCCCCCGTCGGGATAGCACATGGTTGTGTAATATGCCTTGCCGGGTTTAACATCGGAATCGTTGGTCAGAAGGTAATCAAGGAATCTCGATGCATCTTTTCCCACTACTCTGAACTCACCCATGTGAGAAAGGTCGAAAACACCGACCCTGTTACGGACTGTATTGTGTTCTTCTTTCACAGTTGTATACTTCACAGGCATTATGTAACCCGCAAAGGGTTCCATTCTTGCGCCGAGGCTCACATGTCTGTCGTACAGAGGTGTTTTTTTGTCCATATGGTTTCTCCTGTACAATACTATTCTTATAGAAATATTACGGGAATATACGGGAATGAATTTACAAAAATGGGAAACAAAATGCAATGAGCAGAAAAGGCATATCTGAATGAAAATCAACATTTCACGAAAACTCAGAAATAAGCTCCGCAGGGAAGCCGCCAGGTCCGGTGAACCTGATTACCTTGACGCGCTCTTCGCCGAAGCTGTTGCAAGAAGATGGTTTTTGAGAATGATGACTCCATGCTGGAGAACAGACGAAAAACCGGATACTGACAGAAGGTACAGTCTTCTTTTCCGTAACGGCAGAAGGGCAATAGTCCTTCCTTCAACAGACCAAATGGGAATCTCATTCGACAGAATGATGAAAGCTGAATGTGATTATCTGATAATCGTGGAACCATCTGACAGTTACTCGGGAACCATTAAAGGATTTATCTACTCGTTCGATATCCGGAGACCGGGCCGGTTGAACTTCCGATATGAAATCGCTGATCTTGAGCCAAGTGGGATGGAGCATTTCCCGGAACTCGTGGACAGACCGGACAGATTCAGATCCGCCTACTTTTTTGGCAGCTTGAAATTACTGATCAAGGGAAACTTCAGAACTCCGCAGCCGCTGACACAGGATTAACCAGCAAATCTCCCCAACTGGGATACCCATCTACGATACTTCCGTGGTTCGGACCCACCGGTAATGGGCAGGTGATAGTATATGAGTCGCCTTCCTGGTTTGTTTCATACAGGTAGATACTGGTGCAGGCGGGGCATTCCACATTCCAGTTCTGCATGAATTCCTTAAGATCACTCAATACCTCAGGATAGCAGTTATGATGTCCAAAGTACATTGCGCATGCTGTCGCGAGACACCACATATTACTGCGGCATGCCTCGAGATAATTGGAAGGATCGGGGGGCCAGCTGACAATTCCGTTTATGATATTTCCGTGCGACATCATTTCGTTAGATGGACAGGCTATACAATAATTATCATCGTCGCATGAAAAGATATACTCACCGTTCACAGGACAATGCATTGAATCAACCGGAATGGAAAAGAACTCCTGAAGATCTTCAATGTTATCAGCATATTCATTGTACATCCCGTAGTGCATAGCCTGAGCGACTCCCAGCGATACCAGATACTTATGACAGAGATCTTCAGAATCACCGGTATCGTGCCAGCTTGAACTGTGCCCTGACACAGGCTGCATTACACTCTGACCAGAATCAACACAGGCGGTCATTACAATGAAGGGAATCAATAGAATACTTAACAGACGAATCATTTTTCTCTTTTCCTCTCCCCTTTCCTGTTTTCGATTATGTTTGCTGTGCATTAATAACGTCAATAGGCTTGAAGCAAATTATTAATCAAAGATAAGAGAAAAAAGTATGATTGAAATAACAATTGCAGTTCAAAGGGAATTCAAGTGCTTGCAGATTCATTTGTAACTCCAGATAATCTTTCTGAGAAAACTGCTCATTGGCTTGATCTCATCCGCTCCAGGAACCGAACCAGACCTGATCTGGTTCTCGAGCCATCGAAATGCGCCCTTTTGATCGTAGATATGCTGCACTACTTCGCTCATCCTGATGGAAGGAGCTACCTGCCGGCTGCCGATGCGATAATCCCGAGAATATCCAGACTTCTCTCGGTTTGGAGAGATATCGGCGGCACTGTTGTTTTCACGAGGCACTGCCACAGAGGAGAGGATGACCTAGGTATGCTCGGAAAGTTCTTCAGCGACTATATCAGATGCGGCAGTCGGGAATCAGAGATCATTTCCATGCTTGCTCCGTCAGCAGATGAAAGAGTTTTTCAGAAAAATACTTACGATGCTTTTTACGGTACTGGTCTCGAGGAGTATCTTAAAGAACTCAACATCGAACAGGTGCTTGTGACAGGAGTTCTGACTCATCTCTGCTGCGAGACTACGGCGAGATCAGCATTTGTGAGAGGATTCGAGGTTTACATTGCCGCAGATGCTCTGACAAGCAGTACCGAGGAGCTTCACATCGGCAGCCTGCTCGGGCTTGCTAATGGTTTTGCTGTAGTTTCCGATACAGCTTCCATCTGTTCAATCCTGGAAGGTTGAATCTATCTTGATCGAAACAACGATCATCGGCGCGGGACCGGCGGGATGCGCGGCAGCTGTTCAATGCCGGAGACTGGGTCTCGATATCAGACTTCTGGATACAACGGGCAGAGCTGGCGGTTTGATCAGGGAGGCCCGCCTTGTCGAAAACTATCCTGGGCTTTCGGCAATTCCAGGTAGTGAATTCGCCGAGAGACTTTGCTCTCATATCTCCGGATTCGGGATAACGGTTCTGGATTACCACGCGGATGCAATTGTTCGGATTATTGATGGTTTCGAGATAAGAGGCAATCAGGGAGTAATCACTTCCGGTTCGGTCATCGTAGCGACAGGAACCGTTCCGATGGATTATTCCATCCCCGGAAATGCTTCTTCGAGACTGCTTCGCTCAATACTGGATATTCCTTCGCAGATCCCTGAAA
>DAOWAG010000283.1 GCA_030634715.1 Candidatus Aegiribacteria sp.
GTTATGTGTTGTCGAAGACAGTATTGTCAGAGGAACAACAAGCCGCGCGAGAATAAGGGCACTCCGTGAAGCGGGAGCGAAGGAAATCCACATGAGAGTCTGCTGCCCACCTCATAAGTACGGATGTTATTTCGGGATCGATTTTCCCGAACCGGCAGCACTCATTGCGCGGAATTACTCGGTGGATGAGATTGCCGATCAACTGGGGCTGGACAGTCTGAAATATCTCTCGAAGGAAGGTATGCTCAGATGTGTCACAGCTCATGATCCTGCGGATTACTGCACCGCATGCTTTGATGGTGAGTATCCAGTAGAACCTCCGCGGCAAAACGAAATTAATTCTGATGAAAATAATACACAGTAAGGAGATTTCATGGTTCCCGGAGGAGTAGCGATACTTGATTTCGGTTCGCAGTACAATCAGCTCATTGCGCGACGGATAAGGGAAATGGGTGTTTACTGCGAACTCATTCCCGGAAACGCTCCTTTTTCGAGGGTATTGAAGATGCGCCCGGGAGCGCTGATCCTTTCAGGAGGACCTTCGAGTGTTTACGATGAAGATTCTCCCCAGCCTGATCCTGAACTGTTTGAAACCGATCTTCCTGTTCTGGGCATCTGCTACGGTATGCAGCTTCTTGCTCTGCATGAAAATGGCAGGGTTGAAGGAGGTCATGACAGGGAGTACGGTCCCGCGGAGCTATATCCGGAAGGGGGAGCTTCTCTTTTCAAAGGTATCGGAGATGGTCTTCAGGCATGGATGAGCCATGGCGACAGAGTTGTTGAAGTTCCGGAAGGATACAGAATTGCTGCTCACACAGATACCCTTCCCATTGCGGCGATGGCGGATACAGAAGGGCAAAGATTTGGTGTACAGTTCCATCCCGAGGTAAATCATACAGAATTCGGAAAGCAGCTTCTCGAGAATTTCGTATTTCATGTTGCGGGACTGAGCAGAAACTGGGATATGAAAGCTTTCCGGAAAAGGATTGTGGAGATGATACGCCATGAACTGCCTGACGGAGGGAAGGTAATTCTTGGATTATCCGGTGGTGTTGATTCATCTGTTGTTGCCGCTTTGCTGCATGAAGCCATCCCTGACCGATTCGTTCCAATTTTTGTGGATAACGGTCTTCTCAGAAAAGGAGAGAGGGAATCGGTAGTTAAGACGTTCCGGGATCACTTTGGAATGCCATTGATGGTTATTGATGGAATTGATACTTTTCTGAGGGCTCTTGAAGGCGTGACAGACCCTGAAAAGAAAAGAAAGATAATCGGTAGAGTGTTCATTGAACTGTTTGAGGAGGCTTCCTCGGAAATAGAGGGAGTGACACATCTTGCCCAGGGGACTCTTTATCCGGACGTAATCGAGAGTGTTTCCTTTCGCGGTCCTTCAGTAACAATAAAGAGTCACCACAATGTTGGCGGACTTCCTGAAAGAATGAATCTGAAGCTTCTCGAACCCCTTAGAGAACTGTTCAAGGATGAAGTGAGAGCACTCGGACGCGAACTCGGACTTCCTGAATTGATGGTTGCGCGACACCCGTTCCCGGGACCCGGACTTGCTGTCAGAATACTCGGTGATGTCAACAGTGAGGATTTGAAGATACTCAAAGAGGCTGACAGGATATTTATAGATTATCTGCTGGATAATGATCTGTACAATGAGATATGGCAGGCATTCGCCGTACTGCTTCCGGTGAGAACCGTTGGAGTCATGGGTGACCAGCGTACGTATGACAGAGTGATTGCACTTCGTGCGGTTACATCAACAGACGGTATGACGGCTGACTGGTACAGAATGGCTCCAGAGCATCTGGCTCGGATCTCCTCAGCAATTGTAAACAGAGTTAGAGGCGTGAGTAGAATAGTCTACGATATATCTTCAAAACCCCCCGGCACTATCGAGTGGGAATAATGGGTTCAGGATGAAAACACTGAAACTCGCTCTAATATTCTGCCTTGTACTTCCCACCATTGCTGGTTCCAATAACCTGTTTCCGACAATCGGAGCCAAGATCACTACTCCGCAAAAAATCAGCATCTCGCTGGGAATCAGCGGAACATCGTGGGGAAGGCTGTTCGGTCCCGACAGCGGTTTTCTCATTCGACTCGAGCCTGGTCTATCAGGAGGAAAATTTCACATAGGAACTCGTCACACTTTCAATATGGCGCTGATTCCAGTCTGTTCCATGGATATTTGTGCTTCCGTCATGTATACATGGAACAATCCCTGGATCGGTCTGAAGAACGACCAAACCTATATTGGCGGTGAGCTACAGTTTGGAGCGCATCTACTGATTGTTTCCGCTGGTCTGTACAGACATGTTGCCGGAGGTGACGAAGATCATGACTGGGTCTTCTCAGCTGGAGCAGGTCTCGGATTCTGATACGAACCGGATTTATTCCTCCAGAAACATCTCCGTCCATGATGGTCTTTCCGGTTCGTTATTCGCAAGCATTTCACGCCAAGCTTCATCAGTAAGTCGGTCGGACATCGGCCAGGTGAATTCGTAATAGCTCAAAACAGGTCCAATCGCAGCTTCAATATTACCATCAGGTCTTCTGTAAATAACTA
>DAOWAG010000189.1 GCA_030634715.1 Candidatus Aegiribacteria sp.
CCCTTCTGAAGGAGTCCAAGATCTCCATGAATCCCCTCTGACGGGTGAAGAAAGTAGGCAGGACTTCCGGTACTCGTCATGGTTGCGGCGATCTTCTTTCCAACATGCCCGGACTTGCCCATCCCGCAGATCACAATTTTGCCTTTTGCGGATGCGAGTGTTAAAACGGCTTCCGAAAAAGCCTCCTTGATAAGAACACCTGTAGCTTCCAGCCACTTGATTTCAATTTTAAGCACTCTCAGGGCTTCTTTATACAGATCAGACATTATTCCAACTCTCCAGCAGCATATCGCTAACCTCCCTGACAGCTCCTTCGCCACCCGCATTTTTTGTCACAATATCACATTCAGCCCTTATAGATTGATGCGCATCAGCCGGACATGCTCCAATTCCGGCAATCATAATTGCGGGTAAATCCAGGAGCCCATCACCCATGAACAGAACCTCTGAAAGGTCAATCTCCAGTAGATCACAAAGCTTCCTGAGAGCTGATTCCTTTTCTGAACAACCAAGACAGAGGAGCTGTATGTTCAGATCTCTGGCCCTGCGTCTGGTTGCAGGGAAATCCCGGAATGAGACCAGCGCAACAGGAAAATCTCTCCGTCTTAACTCTATTATCCCAGCTCCATCTCTGGAATTGAATTTCTGTATTACCCCGTCAGGTCCATAATACAAACCACCATCAGTGAGGACGCCATCAACATCGAGAGCGAGTAATTTGATAGCTCCCAGCGATTTCATCTTCCCTCCCAATGTCTCAGAGCCTCTGTAACTATGAATTCGAGAGTATTGAAATCAACCATCGTAGCTGAGTCACTGAGAGCTGATTGAGGATCAGGATGTGATTCAATGAAAAGTCCATCAACGCCCCATGCTGCTCCAGATCGAGCAAGAGCAGGAGCGTACTCGCTGCACCCGTCGCTCTGACCATCCCCAGCACCTGGCAGCTGAAGGGAATGAGTAACATCAAGAATCACTTTGTCCGCGAACTCTCTCATCAGGGAAAGAGATCGGAAATCAACAACAAGATCGCCATAGCCGAAAAAGGTACCTCTCTCTGTGAGCCAGACTTCATCGCATCCGGTGGAACGGACCTTGTTCACCGAGCCCTTCATATTCAGAGGATCCATGAACTGACCCTTCTTGATATTCACAGGATGTCCGGAATTTCCAACGGCCTCCAGAATGGATGTCTGCCTGCAGAGAAAAGCTGGGACCTGAAGTACAGAAGCAACCTGAGAAACAGGTGTAACCTGTTGCTGATTATGTATATCAGTCAGTGTTCTAACACCGAATGTATTGGATATCTCTTCGAGAATCCGGAGACCTTTTTCAAGTCCTGGTCCTCTGTAGGAATCATGACTTGTTCTGTTATCCTTAAGAAACGAGCCTTTGAAAATCCATTCAGGTCGAGGATGAACTGATTCAATCAATTTCTGGACAAACTCGGCAACCTTGAGTGAGATGTCTCTGGATTCAAGGCTGCAAGGACCAATGATAAATAGAGGAATTTTATCTTCTTTACTTTCGTGCAAAATATTCCACCGCCCTTTCAAGATCATCCGGTGTATCCACACCTAATCCCTCAAAATGTCCATCAATAACCCTAATCCTTATTCCGTTCTCAAGCCAGGCCAGTTGCTCAAGGCGCTCTGTTCTGGACAGGACGGTACTGCCAACTCTGATACAATGCTGAAGTGAGCTGGGGCTGAAACAATAAACTCCAATATGCTCAAGCAGTTCTTCAGCACTGTGCGGAACAGGGCACCGTGAAAAATACATTGCATCCCCATTACAATCAGTTACTACTTTCACGGAATCGGGGGATTGAGCCTGAACGGCTGATACTCGTCTGGCGAGTGTTATTACTTGATCATCTTCTGGCTGACAGGTAGTGAGTGCTTTGATCCACCTGGAGTTCACAAGCGGTTCATCTCCCTGAACATTAATAATACACTCCCCTGGACAGCCCAGTGATTCCCATGCCATGAATACTCTCTGCGTGCCGGTATCAGCATCTCCAGTCAGGATTGCTTCAAATCCGCTTTTTCTAACTGAATCTAAAATGCGATTATCATCAGTTGCTACAACAATTCTATCTACAGAACCATTCAGTCCCTGAAGAACTCTTGTGATAAGAGGAATCCCGGCAACATCGGCAAGGGGTTTACCGGGAAGTCTTACAGAACAGTACCTGGCCGGTACTATTGCAACTATTCTGTCAGAGGAGTCTATTCTCCCAGCCATTTCTCAGTAGCCCATAATGAAATGAATACCACAGTTTCCTTCTGGAACTCATTCTGAATATTTTTCCAGAACTGGTATCCGGTGGATAAGTCTATTCCTGCTGAACCATTTCCAAATACTAATCCGATGCCTGCGGTGAATCTGTCAGCGCCATCCCTCCACAGCCCATTCATATGGCTGTAACCGGTTCGAGCAGTCAATCCGCTTCCTATGTACACCTCAGATCCAGCTGAGATAATTGTGCCCGAATCCGTGCGGGAATCAAATACTTCGAATGATTTTCTGGAAAAGATATCAAAACCGATAAGCAACCGCTCTACCGGTCTGAAGGAAATCCCAGCGCTTAATTCACCTGGAACTGTATACATCTGACTTGAACTGTCCGGATCGTAAGAGACGTAATCCCTGTTTCTATCAAGTGTGCCTTTTCTGTCAGTTGAAATTGAGAATCCCAGTCCAAAACGATCTGTATTCACGAAAAGACCGAATACCCCGCCCCAGGCTTGTCTGAAGCTCAGGTCATCCCTGTATTCAATTTCTTTCGTCGGGTATTGTGTCGGATCATCCGGAATAAGCATTACATCAGAAATAATACTACCGAATGTACAGCGTCCACCAAGTGAGAAGGCTAGCCAGTCAGCAGCTCTGACCGACAGTCCAGCGTAAGACTCCACGAGCCCGCCTGACCAGGACAGAGTTCCTGAGAAGTCATCGAAGATCATCTCCTCTGCGGCGTTAAGTCTACTTTTCCCATCAATAGCCGCAGTAATCACAACTCGTCCTGGAAGGGGAACTATGGCTGATACGAGTGGAAATCCTAAGCTGTTATCCCAGGCTGGCACATCACCTTCACTGTATCTTCCACCAAAACAGACACCGCTACTTAAAGACCATGCTGAAGCGGCAGGATTGAGCATAGAAAAGCTGGTTGAATCAGGAACGCCAGCACAGATTCCTCCCATTCCGAAGGATCTGGGATTAAGAGGAAGTATCTCATCTCCTGTTCCCGTTGGCGGGGGAACAAAATCCGGGAAACCTCCTGAGAGAACAAGAAGAATGCAGGTAAAAACGGTCATTATGTCTCCTGTTTGTTGTTCATAATCTACAGCCGATGTATTCTGATGAAGTGCATATTGTTCCAGAAGATCCTCATGTTATTGTATTTCATAAGTTTCTCCCATTGAGGGAATAACAGGTTCAATGTCAATTCTCTCGAAGATTCGTTTCGCAAGAATCTCGCTCTGGTCCAGCTCCCCATGAACAAGAAATATGTCTTTCGCATCTTTTGCGACTTTTTCAGCATAGTTAACCAGGGCGTCGGAATCAGCATGAGCAGAAAATCCGTTTATCACTTCAAGACCA
>DAOWAG010000060.1 GCA_030634715.1 Candidatus Aegiribacteria sp.
ATATATCGTTAACAATACTGAAACCTGGATAATCACCGTTCTCAATCCGGACGGATACGAAAGCACCAACAGGTACAACGCGAACGGTATCGATCTTAACAGAAACTGCAGTTACATGGGACCTGGAGGAGGAGGTGGTTCAACCGCGTTCTCCGAACCTGAAACGGCTGCTCTTCGTGACCTTACAATGCAGAACTGGCCTGCAATAGAGAATTTCATAAACCCATTCACAGCAGGTCTTTCGCTTCATGGTGGCGCGGCATGCATTAATACTGTCTGGAACTATACAGGTAATCCTCTCCCTGAGGATTATGATCTGCTCGAAGCCCAGTGTGACAGTTATGTCAATAGCCCGGGAATTATTAGCTTTTTTGGAAGCGGTGTTTTCTGGATAGCTCTGCCTGGCGCGAGCTGGTATGAAACAAATGGTGATGTGAACGACTGGAGCTACGGTGAGTGCGGGACAATCGACCATACAATAGAAGTACATGATATTAATCTGTTTTCGGACTGGCCCGCACTCAGCAACGCTCACTACATGGCAATTCTGGAGTTCTTCACAAACAGCACATACGGTATCTGGGGAACGGTAAAGGACATTTACGGTGACCCGATTGACGCTCAGATTGTAGCGGGTACATTGGATGTTTCAGATTCAGTCCCTCTGCGCTTCTGCCGCACCGATGTGACTCTTGGAGACTACCATAAAACCCTTATTCCAGGAACTTATGATATAGAAGTAAGCGCTGATGGATACGTTTCCCAAACAATTACCGATGTTGTAGTAGGTTCCGAGGAAAGAGTAGAAGTCAGTTTTGTTCTATACAATGTTGGTATAGAGGATTCCGAAGTTGGAATTATTGAAACTGGACAACTCTCCATTTACCCCAATCCTGCAAGCGGTTCTCTTAATATTTCAATACCAGTCTCAGGGGTTGGTGGAACCGTCTTAATTTACGATATTACAGGCCGTTCCGTTTATTCGCAGGATGTTTCCGCCGAGATGGAAACAATTGTATGGAACTGCACGGGACGTAATGGTTCGGAAGTTCCTTCCGGCATGTATATTGCGACGTTCAACAACGGAATATCTTCCTGGGCCACAAGATTAATGATAACCAGGTAAAACGAAAATCTGAAAGGTTCTTTGAATAATGGCACATAAGAAATCATCAAGCAGTTCTCGAAACGGTCGTGACAGTGCAGGAAGACGGCTTGGAGTAAAAGCCGCTGCCGGTTCACTCATTTCGGCAGGGACTATCATCATAAGACAGCGTGGAACAAAAATACATCCTGGTGTGAATGTTGGCAGAGGTAATGACGATACTCTATTTGCCAAAATAGACGGCAGGTTAGAGTTCCACAGCATGGGTGGCAGAAAGGTTGCCTCTATAATCACCGAACAGGCATAGCCATTTCCTGATGAAGATTCCGGCTGATTTACTGTTAAGCAATATAGGGGAGCTGGTTACAATGACCGGCTCCCCTGTTTTGCGCAGGGGAGAGGATGCATCAAGACTTTCTATTATCCACGCTGGAGCGATTGCTGCTAAAAACGGGAGAATAGTCTGGACGGGCACTTCTTCGGATATCTCAGACAGAATTGAACTGGATCGGGATGCTCTTGAGATCGATGCGACCGGCAGGGTCGTCACGCCCGGTTTTGTGGATTCACATACACATCCGCTCTATTTCGGAACAAGACAGGCTGAATTTGCTCTCAGAGCCTCCGGCGCGGATTACGAGGAAATTGCCAGAGCAGGGGGAGGAATTCTCAACAGTGTTGCCAGAACAAGAGATGCCACTTCAGATCAGATTAAGAATACTCTGGTAAAACATCTCGGAACCATGCTTCAATTCGGAACTACTTGCGTTGAGGTCAAGAGCGGTTACGGACTTGATTCTGACACCGAGCTCAGATGCCTCCAGATCGCTTCTGATATTGCTGAAAACTGGCCTCAAACTTTGATTATGACTTTTCTGGGCGCACATGAAGTCCCGCTTGAGTATCTTGAACATCCTGACCAATACCTTGATTACCTTATTGACGAAGTTCTACCTGTCATTCGAGAAAGAGAATTAGCTGAATTTGTTGACATATTCTGTGAAAAAGGAGTTTTCACAGCAGACCAATCAGTCCGATATCTCAAAGCTGCCGGTAAGATGGGTTTCAAACTTAAAATTCATGCGGATGAATTCCATGACACAGGGGGTGCGGCTGTAGCCGTAGAAACAAATGCAGTCAGCGCTGATCACTTACTGTCAATTTCAAGAGAAAACATAAATCTTATCGCTGCCAGCAATACTGTGGCAACCCTTCTTCCTGGAACAGCGCTTTTTCTAGGAAAACCATTTCCTCGTGGAAGGGAACTGCTCGACGCCGGAGCATGTGTTGCTATCGCAACAGATTTCAATCCTGGCAGCTGTTTTTGTGAATCAATGCCTTTCATGATAAATCTTGCAGTATGTCAATGCGGATTTACAATTGAAGAAGCAGTAACCGCTGCCACAATCAACGGAGCAGCTGCCCTTGGTTTGGCAGATCGTAAGGGCACACTTGCTCCTGGAATGGATGCGGATATGATACTATGGGATCTTGATGATTACCGTGGTATTGCTTATCACATGGCTGTGCCAGATATTGCAGATGTTATAGTGAATGGATACCCTATCTCCACTATGTTCGATTGATTCATTGAGCGATAAGTGCGTTCAAGAGGGTGAAGTATGATTGATATAGAACAACGATGCAAAACACAGGAACTGATTCAAAAGGGAAAATACGACAGCGCCGAGAAAGTTCTGAATCATATGATTAATCAAGATCCTGATGAGGCTTCTATTCACAATACTCTCGGTGATGTTCTTATTAAGCTGAATCAGCATGACAAAGCACTCGAACACTTCTGCATTGCAGGAGAGTTATACTGCATCAATGGCCTTCACTCACCTGCTATGTCAGTTGCTAGAAAAGCCTTGCGAATCGATGAAAACTTTGCAAAGGCTCACTATATCAAAGCTATTAATCTTGAGAAACAGAATAAGAATAATGAAGCTGAAAAAGAATTTATCATATATCTGAAATCAAAACCCAGTATAAAAGATCCAGCAGTTCTGAATTCCTGCATGGCCATGGCAAAGCTTCGGCCGAAGGACGACAAGTGGCTAATCCGACTCGTTAAAATTGCGGTATCACTCGAAGAACTTGAAACCCTTGAATATTCTGTTAATCTTGGACGTGACAGAAACATAAAGCAGCTTATACAAATCGAACTCAAGCTGGAAAAACTGAGAAAGAAACTGGGATTCGATGCTTCTTCACTTCCGTCAGAAGAAATTAAACTTGAAGAAGTTCCTGAGCCAACATCATCGGAAGAGGCCGAACTCGAGGAAAAGGATTCCCAGGTTCAAGCCCAGCTGGATGAAGAGCCTGAATTTCCCCAAGATATTCTGGAACCTGAAGAAGAAGATACTCTCTCGCAAATAAAACGTATTGGAGAGTATTTCATAGCTGAAGGATTATTAAAAGCCGATGATGTTCTCCGCGCGCTGGATATCCAGGGTGGAATAGAAGACGATCGTAAACTTGGAGATATACTCGTAAGTCTTAGCCTTGTGTCGAAAAGACAGCTTCAGGAAGCTCTCTCTCTCCAGGTCGATGATATGAGGGATAATCTCGATCGATCCCATGGTGATGGACTCGGATTTGTGGAATTGGGAAATCTCCTGCTCGAAGTAGGTGATTTCTACGGAGCAATTGACGCATACCTCAGAGCATGTACAATCTATCGCGCAAATGACCGTGAATATATGGTCTTCGAGTTACTTGAGGGCGTGCTTGATATCTGTCCCGAATCCCTGAGCGCAGCAAAAGAAGTTGTCAGAATCAGGAAATCTATGAATGTTGAAGGGCAGGCCAGATCATTCTACAGACTTGCAGTAGCTTATCTTCTTAACGACAGCCCTCACGAAGCTCTTGCTGCTCTTGAAGAATCTGTTGCTGTCGACTCTGGTTTCGAAATGGCCAGAACCCTGATGGACGGGATTCGCCCTGGACTAGCCGACAGTGATGACTACGCTGATATAGCAATGATTCTGGCAGACATAGACCGCAGATTCGACAGGAACACTGCTACTGCACTGGCAGGCATAATCCGGGAATTCCAGGATGGTATTGATTCGGCTGTTTCAAAGGATGATTACTGCACGCATTATGATCTCGGAATAGCATACATGGAAATGGGTCTTTATCGCGAAGCCATTGTCGAATTTGAACAGGTTCTTAACAGCCCTGACTTCCGCATGAAAGCAAGAGAAATGCTTGGTAGATGCTGTCTACTGCTCGAGAGATACGATGAGGCAGAAGACAATTTCAGGAAGGGACTCTCTATAACCACTGGAGATATGAGATCAGCGGTTGGTTTTCATCTGGCTATTGCGGATGTCTATGAGGCAACAGGTCGAATCACACAGGCAGAGCGTGAACTAAAGATTGCATCCAAACTTGATCCAGATATGGTCAAGATGCGGCACACATTGGACTGACCCTTGCTCAGAATTACTTCTATTCACCCTGGCTCTCCTGCTTCAAGAACAGGATTTAAAAAGACTGACATTCTCATCACATGTAACGGTGAACCGTTGGATGACTGGGTTGATTTTATTTACAGCGCAAATGGTTCATTGATCAGTATTGAATACAAACGCGGAACACAGACAAGGAACATATCCATACGCAGAGTTCCGGGAACGGAATGGGGATTTGAATTCGAAGGACAAGCTCCAAAGACCTGCAGACGAAAGTGCATTTTCTGTTTCATTGATCAGCTCCCATCAGATATAAGATCCTCACTTCTCATAAAGGATGATGATATCCGATATTCCTTCCTTCACGGAACTTACGTCACACTCGATCGAAATGATGTCCGTGTTGCAATTCAGAAGAATCTATCACCGGTTCATGTTTCTGTTCATGCGTCTGATCCTGCTCTCAGAGGCCGATTGCTTGGGACAGGAAAGGATGAACCGATCATCCCGCTTCTGGAAACTCTGTCCGGTGCCGGCATTTCAGTAGAAACACAGATTGTTGTTGTGCCTGAGTGGAATGACGGATTATTTCTTGAAAATACCCTCAGTGATCTATTTGAGATTATTTCCGTAATATCTGTTGGTGTTGTACCGGTCGGGATCACAGCATTCAGAGAGGGACTGCAGGATATCAGAAGACCAACATCATTAGAGTCTGTTGAAATAATTCATCAATGTGAAAACTGGAGAAGGAAAGCTCTTAGAACAAGAGGAACACCCTGGGTCTATCCCGCGGATGAGTTATTCTCTCTCTCTGGGAAGGATATTCCAGACGCCACATATTACAAAGAATGTACATTGATGGAGAATGGAATAGGACTCCTCTCAGACCTTCTTGAGTATGAAGGCAGAAAATTCTCCGGCAGTGGGCTGATATGCACCGGAACACTTGCGGCACCATTCATGAAACGCGTTCTTGCAGGATCAGAGTATCTTATTCTGCCAGTGACAAACACGTTCTTCGGTCCCGAAGTGGGAGTCTCGGGATTGCTGGCAGGAAATGATATAATTAGATCAATCATAAAGGAGAATATTACCATTGATCCAGTCTTTCTACCACGTGTTATGTTCAATCATGATATGTTAACACTTGATGATCTGTCACCAGAGGATATTGAACAATTGACTGGCCGTGATATTACAATCGCATGTGGGGTGGAGGATCTGATCTAAAATTATGTTTATACCAATATCTATCATATTTATGGCATGTCTCTGTCTGTTTCTGATTCTGGAAATGAACAGAAGAAAAAACGCCGTATTAATGAAGAAAATCAACCTCCTTGAGAATAAGCTCAAGCTACTTACCAACGAACTGAATCATCTGGGAAAGCAAAAATCTGATATGCTTTCCAGAATAGGAATTTCCCTGAGAAAACCTCTTGAATTCGTCAGGGAAACAGCTATTGAACTTTCCCGTCCACCTGACAGATCACACGGTGTGAAAGAGCATCTCGCAAGCTTAACAAATGAGATCACTGAGATTGAGAACTTCCTTGATGTAATGAAGGAACTCGCTTTTCTTGAGAAGATGGATCTATCTGACAGTTCACAATTCCTCGACGAAACTGAATCTTCTTCCGTAGTCCTGGATGATTTACTCTTTGATACTCTGAAAGAGTGGAATGATGAGTTTTCAGCCAAGGGTGTTTCTCTTGCGATGTCCATTGATGAGAATGTTATGGTCACCGGAAGCAGGCACTATCTGAAGCATGCGCTTGAAAACATTCTTTCCGAGATATCACGCATAACGGTATCCGGATCCCTGATTCATATTGTGCTCTTCAACGATGAAGAATCGGTAAGAATGAAAATCGCATACAAGGGTGAACCTGCAAAAACTGTAAAACAATCAGCATTTGGTGTTGAGCTGGCGCGTCAAATCCTCAGGATACACAGCGGATGGCTCACAGGTGATTTGAAAACCGGACAATATGTAATGGAATTACCCTCTCTGAAACAGAAAATAGAGAGTCATAACCCGTGAATAGCCAGGTTTTCAGAAAATATGACATAAGAGGAATATTTCCAGCGGATCTTGACGAGGATCTAACGACAAAACTCGGTATGGCTCTTGGGGAACTTGCTGGAAACACTGTCGCAATTGGCAGGGACTGCAGACCATCAGGTTCAATTCTCTCCAGCTGGCTGACAGACGGAATTCTTATATCCGGATCAGATGTTATTGATCTGGGAGTGCAGACGACTCCAATGACGTATTATGCCGCGCATACTCTGAATCCGGATGTCACAGTAATGATTACAGGCAGTCATAATCCTCCTGAATACAACGGTTTCAAAATCATGTACGGACACAAGACCATCTGGGGAGAGGGCATCCATTCACTCCAGAACACGATGGAAAATATAAAAACCGCAACACTCGCTGCACCTGTAGCAACAGTAATAAAC
>DAOWAG010000062.1 GCA_030634715.1 Candidatus Aegiribacteria sp.
GATGTATCGCGGCTCAGATGAAGCACTCTTCTATTCAATCGGAGCCGGTTCCTGCCAGAGACTGCCTAACGGTAACACTCTAATTACAGAATCCATGCCGGGGAGGGCTTTTGAGGTTACACCCGACGGAGAGATAGTCTGGGAGTTCTACAATCCCCATCGGGCGGGTGAGAATAACGAGCTCATCGCAACACTGTTCGAAGTAGTAAGAGTACCGGTCGACTTCCCGATGGAATGGCTTAATTAGTATCTGTGTCTTTCAAACCGATGGACGCAGTCAAGCACTCATCGCGAATATCAGGATCACCTGCGGGGAAACATGTTATGAATAAGATTGTATACAGAGCCATAGGAACAATACACACACCTTACACTGATATGGCGCCATTTCAGGCAGTTGAGGATGACTCTGAGGGTCCATTCATTCTGGAATTGTTACCGGAATATGAAACAGCTCTTAAGGATCTTGAGCATTTCAAATACGTCATCGTTCTTTTCCATATGGATAGAGTGAAAGGTTATAACGGCTCAAATGTCGCTCATCCGCCTTCCCTTGAAGGCGGCACTGTAGGACTGTTTGCCAGCAGGTCTCCAAACCGACCGAATCCAATCGGGCTTGATGTCGCGAGAATTCTCAGGATTGAGGGAAACAGCATTTATACATCAGGACTGAGCGCTCTTGATGGAACACCACTTATAGACATTAAACCGTATACAAGAAAAGACTCAAAGCCGGATCCGGGAAATGGATGGATGCGCAATCATTAGCCTCAAGTTTGATGTTCACCGCAGTGTTTGATGTCTCCCCTTAGAATCTCAAGAGCGTGAGCAAGAATCGGAAAGGTGAAACCTGCGCACTCGAGCGCTGCTTTCCTGCTTCCGGGCAGGTTTATAACCAGTGTTTGTTTTCTTATTCCCGCCCTGGCTCTGGAAAGCCACGCGGACTCAACGTTCTCCGCTGATTTCTGCCGTATCATCTCCGGGATACCGGGAACTTCCCTGTCACAGACAATCATTGTCGCTTCCGGAGTCACGTCTCTGACGGAAAATCCTGTTCCGCCTGTCGTGAACAGCAGATCCAGAAAACCATCTTCGCACCAGCTCCTGAGCTTTGCTGTTATCTCAGGCACCTCATCGGGAACTACTGCATACCTTGCAGTAAGAAAACCGCTACTGCGGAGTGATTCCATCAATACGGGACCGCTTTGGTCATCATAATCTCCTCTGGATGCTGAATCACTTACAGTCAGTACACCTGCGGTGTATCCGGGGTCACGGAGCACTTCAATCGGATCGTCCGGTTTTACTACCCCTCCTGTGAGTATTTCAGCGAAAATACCTTCCCTTGGAAAAATGTTCTTCTGAATTACATTGTCCGCATGACCATCGGAATTGTCCTTGCCGATTTCCGTAATCCTTACAATCGCGGAATCGCCAAGTTTCAGCTTTACTCCGGGGAGCAGTGTATGAAGTTCAACAGCTCCGCCAACATCGATATTCTCGCCACAGCACCCGGCGAAGGTGCTGATCCCTTCCGCTTCCATCCTGGCGAGAGAAAGCTCGGATAGAATTGAGATCTGACGGGAACCCGGACTGGCGTGAGCATCACCTTCAATTCCATAATTCTCAATCAGTAAGACGGAATCCTGTTTTGTCTTCCGAACCTGTCTCTTTTCAGACAGGCATACTGCTGCTACTCGTGCCATACATACTCTCCTGATTTCCCTCCACTTTTCTGAAGGAGTCTCACATTGGTAATTTCCATCGCTCGATCAAGCGCTTTTGTCATATCGTAGATAGTCAACAGAGCTGCTGTCACTCCAACAAGCGCCTCCATTTCGTATCCTGTAGACTCTCTGCCCTTCACAGTGCAGACCGCAGTAACTGATGTACCGTCCTTCAATAACTCAATCTCGATCCCGCCGATCCTTATCGGATGGCAAAGAGGTATGGTTTCCCAGGTTTTCTTCACCGCCTGAATCGCGGCTATTCTGGCTGCAGCGAATACATCACCCTTTGGTACCGATTCATTGTCAATTGCTTCTGAAGCGTTATCTCCCAGCAGGATCCGCCCTGTTGCCCTGGCATACCTGTCAGATGGTTCCTTGCCGGAGATATCGACCATTCTTGCTCTACCCTGATCATCAATGTGACTAATATTATTCATATCTACCCGCCAATCTTCCACATATCCGCGCTTACACAGCCACCATGTGACTCAGGCTTGTTGAATACCATTTGCTGTACAAGCTTTGAGATACCCTCATCATCAGCTCCGGTACGCAAAGGTTCTCTGATGGATACTTCTTCTGCTGACGCGAGACAGGGAACAAGCATACCTCTTGCAGAAAGTCTTATCCTGTTGCAATATTTGCACATAGGGTCAGAGAACGGAGCGATAATACCGAATATGTCAGCACAGTCTCCAACTGTATAGATTCCGGCTGTGCTTCCATCATCTTTCTGACGCCGAACGGTTCCTGAAAGTGAAACGCGTTCAATGATCTCATCCCTTGAAACGAAAATGTCCTGATTAAGACTGGATGGCATATGCTCGATGAAGCGAATCGTAACCCCCATCCTGCTTCCCCATTCAAGGAATTCAAGTATTTCGTCATCATTTATATTACGCATAAGGACGCAGTTTATCCTGACAGGTTTAAGCCCTGCGTCAAATGCCGACCGAATCGCCTTCTCGATATCGCGCAGGGAGGTGTCTCTTCGTGTGATCTTTTTCAGCCGGCGGTCCCGCAGGCTGTCCAGGCTGATATTCACTCGACTTATTCCGGCTTCAGCAAGCTGCTTCGCCATCTGCCGCAGAAGTAATCCATTGGTTGTCAGAGTGAGTTCTTCAATGCCGATGCTGGAGATTCCCTTTATTATCTGCAGCACCCCTCGTCGCACAAGGGGTTCGCCTCCTGTTATTCTCACCTTTGACAGGCCAACCGTGTCATTAATTATCCAAACAGCACGCACAACCTCTTCAACACTCAGGATATCTGCATGGTCAATAAGAGGAACGCCCGATTCCGGCATACAATAGACGCATCTGAGATTACACCTGTCAGTTACAGAGAGCCTCAGGTAATTGATCTCTCTTCCGTTCAGGTCCTTCACGCGAAAGATAGCTCCCCTGCAGTTGAGTAGAAGAAATGAAATGGCAGGATATCTCCGGTCTCATAACTCACGACATCTTCACCCGCAAGAGCAAGAGCGTTCACGTTCACTGTGCTCATCAGATCACCTGAACCGGAACTCTCCGGATGATGCAGTTTCCAGGAATTTCCTTCGCGGTAAGCTATAACTCTGAGGAAATGCAATCTGCCCGGTTTCTTGCGATAACCAGATGTTATCTCTCCATGATATATACGTTTATGGTATCCTTTGAAACCGGCTCTCTTCCGGAGAAGTGGAAGAACATATTCCTCTATGGAAACCATCACTGAAACAGGATTGCCTGGAAGCCCGAAAACAGGTCTTCCATCCGGATCGGTTCCGAACAGCAGCGGCTTACCGGGTTTCTGAGCCACACTTCTTATATGCAGCTCTACTTTAAGAGACTCAAGAACTGAAGGGACGAAATCCCGAGTGCCTTTTGATACACCTCCAGCAATAATCAGTACATCAGCGCATTTCAGAAGCTGCTCAAATGTTGCCTTCAATGATTCGGGATCATCTGCGGAGTGAACTGACAGATCTACTGGAAATCCGCACATCGAGAGCTGTGCCTTCATAAGCGGCATATTCGAGTTTCTGACAGTACCTGGTGATGGTATCCATGTTGGCGGAATGACTTCTGTTCCGGTAGTGACAAGTGCAATCCGAGGTCTGTTGAACACGTTCAAAAAACCCCTACCTGCGGCAGCAGCTATTCCAAGATGCTGACAGGCCAGTCGGGTGCCATGCTCCAATACCGTACGCCCTTCCTTTATATCCTCACCCCTCCAGCAGATATTTGCTCCCTTATCCGGTACTTCATCAAGGTAAAGAATGGATTCCTCAATCCTGGAGTTCTCAACAATCACTATTCTGTCAGCACCTTCGGGAACCGGAGCACCGGTCATAATCGGAGCGGCAAAACCCGGTTTAAGAATTATTGTATCTGAATTCCCGGCAGCAATCTCTTCGAGAAGCTCATATCTGAGTCCTTCTCCTGAGATCGCGAAACCATCCATGGCCGAACGATTAAAGGGAGGCATGTCTATATCAGAATAGACATCATCAGCCAGAACATGACCGACCGCATCCTTGAGAGGTATCTGAATCATCGAAGGCTGTCCAGAGTTATCCAGCACTGTTTGAAGGGCATCTGCAGTTGAGATCATCATACCTCCAGTTGATTTAACAGATCTCTGAAATCCGATTCAGTTCTGTCCCATATTTCAACGATTTTCTCAGCAAGCTTAGTTAGATTGCTTCCTCCCCCTTTTGAACCTCCACGATCACTCGTGATGAGTTTCGCGCCAAGCCTGTCTTCAGCATCTCGCAGAAGAAGCCATGCTCTCTTGTATGGGATTCCGGTCTCACTGGCAGCCTGCAGGATGGATCCAGTACTTCTAACCGCTTTCAGAAGTTCAATTCGACCCTGACCGAACAGAGATTCACCATCAAGTTCAATCCAATGTTTACCGTTTATCGATAAAGAGGAAATGCCCCTGATATTCATAAGTGCCGGTACAATCGATGATATCTTTTCTGCTTCCATCACAGTCAGTGGACTGTCCGCAGTCAGATCGGCTTTCAGGAACAGTTCATCGGCACTCGGCTTACGGCTCGAAACAGATGTAAGATGTATATGGTAGTCAGGTTTTATGAGTTCAAGAATGGAATTACTCTCCCATATCTGGATATCCGCGTCAGAGGATATCTCATCCATAGCTTCTACCAGTTCCTGTATTTGAGAGTATCTGAAAAGAACTACTCTCGATGCTCCAGCTTTCGAATATCGGTCTGTGTCAGATCCCACAGTTCCTCGATCGGTTTGAATACCTCTCTGCCCATGTCCACCTCTTGATAGTTTTGAACAGGAGACTGACAGTCCGATTGAATTGAATTTATTAACAAGTTCGCAGGCCAGAAGCGTTTTCCCGAGTTTCCTTCCATCTGAACTGATTACAATCCGGTGCTGTTTTTTTTTCTTGATATTCTGCCATCCTTCAAAAGATAGTACCGTTATATACAATAAACATAACGGAATATTCGTCATTTGAACACACTAAGGGATTGGAATATTGCTTATAGAACTATTCGGTGATAATTTGCTGTATTTGTCAGATTGAAAAAGAATTCATCCTGAATGTCCGGGAAGGCAGGCTAGCTGACGCTTCCTGCTTGATGGTTTTCTGGCCACATAAATACTCTCTCCTGTATCAGGATGAAGACCGGTAAAGTACATTGCAGTTGCCATAGTCAATGGTGTCGGAAGAAATATCTGAACTTTTTCAGGACGCATATTCTCCCGGTTCAACTCGCTGGCGGTCACATGCATCTGATTCATTCCACATCCTGGAAATGCCGCAAGTATGTAAGGTTCTATATATTGCTTCTTTCCTGCTTTTCTTGAGTAATCCTCAAACAGATCCTTGAAGGTCCTCCAGAGGTCGGGATCCGGTTTCCGCATGAGCTTGAGCACTTCCAGGGAAAAATGCTCTGGCGCAATCTTAAGCAGGCCTGAAACATGATTCGCGGCAAGTGTTTCTATGAATCGCGGATCGCGGAGCGCGACATCAAAGCGTATCCCGCTGGATATAAAAACATTACTGACTCCTTCAATCCTAGATACCGAATCAAGCAGCATCAGATACTGGTCATGATCAGTTCTGAAATGTTGACAAATTCCGGGATAGAGGCAGGAATTTCTTCTACATTTCCTTTCAGCATCCGCGTCATTGCAACCCATACCGTAAAGATTGGCAGTGGGACCTCCGAGATCTGTAACTGTTCCTCTGAAGTGCTTCTCCAGCTTCAGTTTGCGCACTTCTCTCTTAACAGATTCGATACTTCTACTGCTTATAGTTCTTCCCTGATGTAGTCCAAGAGCACAGAAGCTGCATCCACCCGCGCATCCCCTGACAACTGTAATCGAGTTCCTGATCATCCTGAAAGCAGGTATTTCGTTTTCATAAACTGGATGTGGTTTCCTGGAAAATGGAAGGTCATATATCCTGTCCATTTCACCAGTGCTGAGCGGATGCTGCGGTGGATAAACAACGATTGCGCGGCTGTCAGCCTTCTGAACAAGTATAGAACCGGACAGGGAGTTGCATTCTCTTTCAATCAGCTTCGTCATTTCCATGAATGCCTGAGGTGAACGAATTACTTCCTCATGCGACGGCAGTTCAATGTATTCATTGATGTCTGAATCAGAAATAGCTTTGCTGCTCATATATATAGCGGTACCTTGAATTCCCTTGAGATCCCTGCCTGCTGAAATCCTGTCCGCTATCTCCCCGACAGCTTTCTCTCCCATCCCGTAGACAAGTATTTGGGCTTTAGTATCGAGAAGTATCGATTTTCTGACTTTGTCACTCCAGAAATCAAAATGGCTCAATCTTCTCATACTGGCTTCTATACCGCCAATTACAATTGGAACTCCAGGCATTGTCTTCTGAACCATATTTACATACTTCAGAACAGCTCTGTCAGGCCTTTTTCCGGGTTTCCCGCCTTCTGAATAAGCATCGTCCGATCGAATCCGCTTCAGGGATGTATAGTGATTAACCATCGAGTCCATCGCGCCGGAAGATACTCCGGCAAACAGTCTGGGAGCTCCAAGACGCAGAAAGTCTTCTGAAGCGCTGATATCAGGCTGAGGTATTATTCCGACTCTGTAGCCAAGGTTTTCCAGATACCTTCCAATCAGAGCGGTTCCGAAGGACGGGTGATCGATATACACATCCCCTGTGATCAGTATGATATCGCAGGCTTCCCAGCCGAGATCGTCCATTTCCTCCCTCGAGACAGGAAGGAACGGAGC
>DAOWAG010000305.1 GCA_030634715.1 Candidatus Aegiribacteria sp.
CCTGATAACATCACCGATGATGTTCTTGACGCCTGTGCCAGCGGTTTCAACACGGTTGAAAGGGAGGGTGTTTCAATAACCCATCCGGCAAGATTCATTCTTATAGGCACAATGAACCCGGAGGAGGGCAACCTTCGACCCCAGATACTGGACAGATTCGCCATGTCCGTTGATATCAGGACCGAACGGGACCCTGGTCTGAGAATAGAGATAATCGAACGGACACTGGCGTACGAGAGTGATCGGAAGCGTTTCATCCGGGTTCATGAGAAAGCCGTCTTGAGATTGAGGAAAACCATATCAGCAGCCCAGTCCAGACTTCATGATGTAAAACTGCCGGTTGCTGCAATTGAAACGGTTGCAGAGGCAATGTCCGAGTTGAATGTCGACGGCCAGAGACCGGATCTTGTAATGATAAGGGCGGCAATTGCCTGGTCTGCACTTGAGGGAAAGGCTGAAGTGAAATCAGAAGCTCTACTGAAGGTGGCTCCGCTGTGTGTATGTCATCGAACAAGAGCGGGAGGGATGAACCAGCCACCCGGCAGGGATGAGCTGATCGAACAGGTTAAAACACAGGCCTCCAGAATCTGGAAGTCGAAAAGAGGGAAATACTACGATCCCGAAACCATTCTTACTGATAAGGACTGATGGGTTTGCTCGGAATAGATATTCCATTCTCAGCTATACAGGGTCTGGATAAAGCCAGGCTTGCTCTTCAGATAGCACTGACTGATCCCGTGCTTGGAGGTGTACTTATTCTGGGCACAAGGGGTTCAGGCAAGAGTGCTCTGATGAGATCTACACGTTTCCTGCATCCGGAACTGGATGCGGACAGGGCAATTGTAAAAGTCCCGCTGGGCGTTACAGAAGAGAATCTGACAGGTAGTCTTGATCTCTCGACTATGCTGAGTACAGGAAAAGCTCGACTGAATCCAGGTCTTATGGAAAGGGCTGACGGCAGGATACTTCTCATAGAGGATGTGAACCTGCTGAATGACAGGCTTGTAGACCTGATACTTGACTGTGCTGCCAGTGGAGTGCTGACCGTTGAGAGGGAAGGTATCTCGGTATCCACCACCAGTCGATTCAAGCTGCTTGCCACAATGGACCCCGATGAGGGCAGACTGCGCCCCCAGCTTCTTGACCGCTTCGACCTTTCAGTGGAAGTCGGCAGCCTGGGAAGTGCTAAGGAGAGGGCGGATCTGATCAGAAGGCTGCTTGCGTTTGAGTACATGGGAGAGAAAGCGGCAGCAGGATACCGCAGGAAGGATGCTATCCTCAGAGAGAAGATAATCAAGGCTCGAAGAAGGCTATCCAGGGTTGGAATCAAGGTGAGAACCCTTGCCTCCATAGCTTTTGCGATGAGTTATCTGGAGATGGATGGCCACAGACCGGAGATGGTTATCACAAGAGCTGCGGGAGCCCTTGCTTCGCTGCGGGGACGCACAAAAGTGATTTGGAATGATGTCAGAGATGCCGCAGTCCTGGTAACAGGCCATAGAACACGTAAAGGAGGTCTTGAAGGACCTCCGAAAGAGAAAGCTCTAGTCAGCGCTCTAAAGGCAGGATGGGGAATCGGTTCAAAATACGGGGCATCGGATATACTTCTGCGGCTATGGGATTCCCAAAGTGAAATATTCACTTCGATATCTTCAGCGATGGATTCCCATGATGACAGCTCAAAGAATGTCTGGAGTAACGAGATGAGACAGCTGAACAAACCGGATGGAATGTTCACAAGCGAGTTTCCCGAGTTCATGGAAAGTAGAGCTGTCAAGAAGCTTGCAGATAAAATAGCAATAACTGCGAAGCCTGGATCGCATGGAGCAAAGAATACCAGGATGCAGCCGTCCATTGAGCAATCGCGTGGAAAGCCAGTTCGCGTTGTAGCAACCGGGGATGCCGGGAAAATTAATGTGTATCAGTCGGTCATTGCTGCTGTAACCGGAGGGGAGAAGCTTCCCCTGGTTCCGCTTGAGAAACGGTGGTGGCGCGCCTGGGAGAGAAGTTCGCGGCCAAGGGCTGTGGTCATGATCATTATTGACGCGAGCAAATCATCAACTGACTATCTTTTCGGTCTAAGTAAACTTCTAAGGACTCTGTTTGAAAATCACTTTGATTCAATGTCAAAAGTCGGGTTGGTCTCCATGCACAAAGGCAAACCTGTACTTCACTTCAAACCGACAAGAAACAGGCTCCGCGTATACGGAAGGGTTGCGGAACTGATTTCATCTGGCTATACACCGCTGGGAGAAGCCCTGATGATCGCGAGAAGAACTCTCAAGGGATGCAGCACTACATCCGGCAGAACGGGGAGTTTTGTCCTTCTCGTGTCCGACTGCGCCCCGGAACCTCTGCCTCTGGGTTGTCAGGATCCATACGAGAGCGATCTCTACGCGGGGGTCAGA
>DAOWAG010000058.1 GCA_030634715.1 Candidatus Aegiribacteria sp.
AAGGGTGACTGCGATGTTGCAACAGCAGACGTTGTAGAATGCCATCTCGATGACGTTGTCTACTACGATGGTCATGCAATCTGGTGCAACGACCCTGACGCTACGTTTGAGTATATCTTTGATGATGGTACGCATGCCAGCGTGCAGGACGATTATATCTACCAGCAGAATCCGGATAATCCTCTTCCAGAGGACGATCCTGAGAACATCTACTACTTCTACAACTACATCGGTACGGATGATATTCCAGATAACGACGTTGACCAGAATGGCGTCAGCGATCACTTCACGATTCTGTTCAGGACAGTCGGTGTGGATACTATCTGGACTGTTAACGAAGCAGGTCTTGATATGTTCAGCGACGGCATGCCGGAAAACCACTGGGAACATACAGTTGGCGATACTGTCTTCCACGTTGTTCCCCGAAACATGAGCTACATCTGGGACGGTGACAGTCCGGGTTCAAGCACGGATGACAGCGGAGAGCCGACCATAGACCCCCCATGTAACGGTTTTATCACATGGAGACTTCTTGATTTCTGGATCGAGAAGGTCGGTGGCACCATCGAACGTCCTATAGATGTTTACGGTTACCCGATTCCTCTTTCCCATTCCTGGTGGAACTGGGAGAGCGATCCAGGTACCGACACAGAGAAGTACAACTACATGTGGGGAGTCAATCCTGACTTAAACGGCCAGTACAGCGGTCCTTCATACTTGAGCGACTGGGTCGGCAACGAATTCGCACCTGAGGCGTTCATACCGGAGAATCCCGGACCGTTCCCAATCGTTTACGACAATCCGCTTGCGCTTGACTATCCCGTTTTCGACTACAGGTTCCTTATCACCGCAGGTCCGGTTGATCTGGCAGACGGAGATGTCCTACATGTCGTTGGTGGATGGATCGTTGGATTGGGTCTGAGCGGAGCACGAGTAGCAGCGGACAATATGCTTGACGCGTACTACCGCGATGGGGGCTGGGGAGTACCCGAGCTTCCGCCTACTCCGATTCTTTTCTACGAAGCCGGTGACAGTCAGGTGCAACTCGAATGGGGTGCGAACGCTGAATCTTACGCGGGTCTTGGTGGATATAACATCTACAGAGCAACCTTCTCACCGTCTGGCTGGGTTCTTGTTAAATCAATCAGTCCCGGTGTCTTCACATATACCGATACTGATGTTACAAACGGTTTTCCCTACTACTACATAGTCTGTGCGTATGACGAAGAAACAGGTGTGGAAAGCACCAAGTCGAACTACAAGCAGAGTATTGAGGGAACACCTCAACCAGTGACACCAGTCATAAATGCTGATGCTAACTGGAAAGAAAATGTGCAGGTTGTGCCGAACCCTTATAGAGGTTCAGCAGCGTGGGAACAGACCTATTTTGATAAAATAGCTTTCACACATCTACCTGACATGTGTAACATTCATATCTACACACTTGCCGGTGATCACGTGATCACCCTTGAACATCGCAGCTGGAGTGGAAACGAAGGCACGACGTTCTGGGATCTGCTCAGCAGAAATGATCAGGAAGTCACGTCCGGTCTTTACATTTTCCGTGTTGAGACCGAAGAAGACTTTGTAATCGGCAAATTTGCCATTATTAGGTAGGAGAGGAGTGACCATGAAGTATACAGGTATAATCCTGACCGTAGCGGTCGCCGTTTTCCTGCTGTTCCCGACATTTGCCGAGGCATCGTCCTTTGCCAAAGTCGGGACTGCCGGTGTTCAGTTCCTGAAACTGGGACTGGGTGCTCGCGGAACCGCGATGGGTGGAGCGTTTGTCGCTACCGCTGATGATCCAAGTGCTGCATACTGGAATCCGGCCTGTCTTGTTAATGTGACCGGAACGCAGGTGCAGTTCACTGGTACGCAGTGGTTTGGAGATATTCTCTACGGCGGTGCTGTTGTATCAAAAGAGTTCAGTGGAATAGGAACTTTCGCTGTTCAGTATGCGATGCTGCACTCCGGCGATATGGACGTAACCACCGTTGAACAACCCGAAGGAACGGGAGAGACTTTCACATGCACTGACTGGGTTGCAGGTCTTTCTTTCTCCAGGATGCTCACTGACAGATTCAGCGCGGGTCTTACCGTGAAGTATATCAGAGAGCAGTGGGATGATGTCTCTGCAGGCGGAATTGCTGTTGATATTGGTACTCTTTACGACACGGGTTTCAAAACTCTTCGTATTGGAATGTCCATACAGCACTTCGGTGGCGAGCTTACTCCCGATGGGGACTACACTACGTGGTTCAGCGGAGGCGATTCTACAGAAGTATACGAATCATACTCAATGCCAATGACCTTCAGGCTTGGAATGGCGATGGATATCATCAACAGAGGATCACACTTCCTTACGGTCGAAGTTGATGGAATTCATCCCAATGACAATGTGGAACAGCTTGGAATTGGTGCGGAGTACTGGTTCAACAATATGTTCGCCCTTCGCGGCGGATACCGTATTAACACGGATGAAGAGGGTCTTACGGCTGGAGCGGGATTTAATATCCCTGTTGGCAGCAATACTATTACCCTCGATTACGCCTATGCGGACTGGAACAGACTGGAAATGGTTCACAGGGCCAGTCTCGGATTCGCATTTTAGCTGACTTTAATAACCCGCGGGGCAGGTGACGTATCCCTGCCCCGGTCGGAAGGAATGAATGACACTTATTGCACTGGTACTTTCGATACTCACCGGCTTCCAGGTAATCTGGAATGTTGAACCTGCCCATGGGCAGGAGGGTGGCTCAGTGCACATGACTGTGCACCTTGATCAGGATGATCTCCTCTTCGTGATAGAAGATGGAACGGAGGCCGCTTCCTGGGAAGTTGCCGCGGTCATCGATGGTAAGTTAAGCGTAAGAAACAGTGGATCAGTATCGAAGAGCGAATTACCGGTAATCGAGACACTTTCAATTCAGAATGTACCAACAGGCAGTCATTTGCTGACAGTTGTTGTGAGGGATCTTGAAACAGGCAGGAGCTATTCATGGGAGGAAGAAATAGAAGTTCCCATGATGGATAGCACCCTCTGGTCTTCAGGCGGCCTTCAAATTCTTGAGGGAACGACACAGAGAGCTTCAGGTTCAACCGAAGTCATATGGAACGTATACTCTCCCTCGATGTCTATCGATCCCGACTCCCTTTATGCTGCATATGTCCTGAGGGACGTTAGCGGTATTACCAGGAGAGAGGGCTGGATGAATATGACCGCCTCTGGAAGAAGTTCTGAATACACAGCATCAATTGATATCAATGATCTTGACTCGGGTGAGTACGAAATACTTGCTGTTGTCATGCACAATGATGAGATTGTTGCTGCTTCTGGAAAGAGACTCGATCTTCTTCAGTCCTGGGATGTCTGGGGAGAAGACCCTGATCTGACTAAGAAATTAATCAGACCAATTGCGAGTTCAGCAGAAATGAGGGATCTCGACAACACTGAAGGACCATCCAGCCTGAACGCTGTGATGGCAGAATTCTGGCGGAAGAGAGACCCCTCGCCGGGAACCGTTCGGAATGAATATCTGGAGGAGTATCTTACAAGGCTTGATTATGTAGAGAATAACTTCTCTGTTCTCAATACAATGGGCATCAATACGGACATGGGAAGAGTATATATTCTCATGGGTGAGCCGGACATCATCGAGAACAGACCACTTGAGAATTACGGTCTTGCAAGTCAAACCTGGACGTATTTTACACCACCTCTGGAAGTAAGTTTCATTGATAACTTCGGATACGGAGAGTTCGAACTTTACACGGAATGGGAGGAGGTCAGGAATGCCTGGGACAGGCATAGGATTTTCTAGAACCATTACGCTTCTGGCGATCTGCGGAATCGCTGGTGGTTCGAGTCTCGCGTCGCTCAGCCAGGGAGATATCCGTTTTGGAATCGATACAGCGCTTTTCGATTACACCGGAACTGGCTCTCTCGGATTGGAAATTTATCAGCAGCTGGATCTGGAGCAGTTGTCCATGGATCAGGATTCAATAGCAGAGTTTTCTACGCTTATTGTACTGATGTCCGAAAATGGAGACACTGTTGCGGTTGACCAATGGAATTCAGAGTCTATCTGGGCTCTGAACAGGTCAGTTGTCAATGGTACTGTTCTTGCTGTTACGCCGGGAGAATACGTTCTGAATGTGGTTGTAACTGACGTTGGAAACGGAAGAGAGGGACAATTGTCCCGGAGCGTTGAGATTGAATCTCCCGAACATCTTAGTGAGATTGAACTCGCGAAAGCTATTGTTCCGGCTCAGGAAGAATCGTTAAATCCGCTCAAAAAGGGTGAATTGATAATATTTCCTGCAGCAAGCGGGAGTTTTACACTTCCCGGAGAGCATACGCTTTACTGCTATATAGAGATATATGGCGCAGGTGGCTGCACTCTGAGCATGCAGAGTCGACTGCAGAATTATGCCGGAGAAACCATATTCGCTCGCCCCTGGGTACCGTTGTCGGTGCCTGAAGGCGCGAATGCGATTTCTCTGGTGGATAGTATCGACTTATCTGTTGTACGAAACTCAGGACTGCACAGAGTGGTATTTGCAATTGTCATTCAGGGCGACACCCTTGAGGTGGAAAAATTCCTGATGGTGGGAAGGGAGACGGAATTTGCTTCCGAATCCGGTGGAGAATCACCGGAGGAAGTGACTGTTCTGCCTTATCCTGCGCATTTCAGACTTATTCTATCTGAGAGGGAACGCGATATTTATGACAATCTTAATGAGGATGCCATGGTTAGGTTCTATTCTGCCTACTGGCAGGGACGAACTGAGCAGCGTCAACAGTTCGAAACCAATTGCGGTGAAAGCGAGAGATACTCAAGTACTTTCCGAGATGGCTGGGAAACCGACCGGGGAAGAGTATACGTTGTCTATGGTCCCCCAGATGATATTGAAGCTGTTCTCTTCCAGGGAGACCTGGTCCCTCATGAAATCTGGTTCTACTACGAAAGCATGAATGAAAGGTTCATTTTTGCTGACAGGAGGGGAATAGGAGAATACGAACAGATCTTCTCCACACTTGAAGGAGAAGTCAGCTATTCGAACTGGGAGGAAATGATTTCACCTATCAGTGCAGGACCAGGTGGGGGTATAGATTACTTCCAGGATGAAAGGTGAAGAATATAATGCCTGAAAGCGCAAAGCTTCATGAATGGGCATACAGTTTTGTTGATGCGGTTTACATGCCGCTTAAAGTAGGAGGTCGAGTATGATATTTTTTGCGGGATCGCGCAGGATCGGTTTGGTTACCGTCCTGGCGGCGCTCCTGTTACCGGCCCTTGGAGTAGGTGTGGCAAGTGCTGACATGAGTGTCGGGGATACTGTAATACTTAAAGTTCCCGATCTTTCTGAGTTCCCACTTCCAATCGAGGAACATCAGTTTACTTGTCGGGGCGTTTCGGAACACGCCTACTGGCTGGTGCAGGACACAGTTTCGGTTAAGGAAGGCGCAGGACCTGGAATCCTCGGTAATCCAGTATGGGATACCCTGATGACCCAGGCTGAACTGGACACATTAATCATTGATTTTGCGGGGGGCGTCGCCAGTGTCTACGGGACCGTCACAGAGTATCTCGGATCTATCCCTGATACAGATGGCGATCCAAGGGTCTGGATTGTATTCGCCACAATGGCTGATTTTTACAATTCAAGTCCCGCAGACAGACAGATGATGGTGTATGTAAATCCGGAGGATGTTGATGGAAGCGGAGACTTCAACAATCATGACATCGTGTACATCAATGTACATTCATACACTGAAAATGAAACAATGCTTAATAATATTGCCAGGTACGCCCGTAGGTATAATGTACCGACCGGTCTTGGAGAGCTTCTAAGAACGGCAGTGCTGCCTACCGAGGATCCCTGGATTACAAGAGGACTTGGCGCGGTATGCCAGTACCTGTGCTATGGTCTTACAAGCACCTTCAGCGGCTCCACCGCTGGTCCAGGTCTGCTTTTCGACATAGGGAAGTTCAAAGCAGCTGCTGATCTTGAACTGACCTACTGGCAGGCCGGCGCGCCCAGCGCACATCTGAAGGATTTCGCCAAAGCCAGAGGTGCTGAATACCTCTGGCTGATGTATATGTCTCAGCGTGTTGACGATACTGTCTTCAACTCAATCGCTCAATCCGACGTGACCTCGATGCTCAATGTGGCAAGAGCGATAGATTCATCAATTCCTGACAGTCTTGCAATTCAGACCAATGTCGTTCCTATCTATAACGACTGGCTTATCTGCAACCTTGTCAATGACCTGAAAGATGAATCATTCGGCGGGATATATACTTATGATATACTCCCCGATACTGTTGACTTTGGCGTCATAGGCCAAGCACTGTCATTTGTGAAACGCTTCGCTACAGCAACTGTTTATCCGATAGATGTCTGGATAGCGAATGAAACCGGTGGAATGGCTGCTCCGATCTGGGCCGCGCAGTACGTTGAGTTTAAGGGCAACTATGCCGATTTCCCGACCATGTACTTCAATGGCATGTATTCGGATGACGGCGGATCAGGTACAATACTCAACGGAAAATGGACCGGATATATTGTAGTACTGAATGCCGACGAAACCGCGATTTCTTCTGTGGACGCCGTTGACATGAACGAACTCTACAATGGCACTTTCGACATTGCGGGTGGCGCGTCATACCTTATCACGACGAACAACAATGAGGGTGGACAGGCCGATCTGAGGTTCGTTCTTTCGCAGGATACGGATATACCGAACCTTCTTCTGTCAGCCCATCAGAATACTGTTAACGATCAGTACATCACTCTCTATACCACTTTGTACGATAGTATTCCGGAAGGATTTGACTGGTACGGACCGATCTTCACCGCGACAACTTCCGATAGTTCCGGTCTTTTTGGTATGTCAACCTTCTACGAAACTCTCTGGTCGCACAGATTCACCGCATGGGAAGCAGGAGCCTATACCCTGCATATCGCGGGGTATGACAGTACAGGGTTCGACGTTGAAAACAGCATCGCTGTATCTGTGGACTATGTCTCATCAGATGGTGCGACGCTCAATGTG
>DAOWAG010000301.1 GCA_030634715.1 Candidatus Aegiribacteria sp.
CTCGCGACTATTCTTGAGAGGAGAGGAAAATGATCCTCCTTCTCTTGATACTTCAGTTCCAGAGCAACTTTGCACCTGCAGAACTCGCGGAGATCGCGGCAAATTACTTCCTTGATGAACAATATTCGAACGCTATTGTAGCCTGGTCAGAACTCTTTTCAAGAATGCCGGAAAGGGGAAGAATACTCTACAATCTTGCTTCATCTCAATTCATGATGGATTCTCTATCGGCTGCAGATTCAATTCTTGCCGCAAGTATCACCAATGTGGGAGAGGATACCCTCATGTCTGCAAGGTATCTTACTTCGCTAGCGCTTGCCATCCAGAAAAACGACTATTCTGGCGTAGAGTCAGCAGTAAACGCTCTTCGGATTGCTGTAGCAGATGGTTTCTCCCTGCACTGCGAAAAAACCGGACTTGAAGCAGGACTTAACTGGCTTGATAATCATGAACCCCCTGAAGAACAACAGGATCAGAATGAGGATCAACAGGATCAGGATGAAGAGCAGCGGGATCAGGATGAAGAGCAGCAGGATCAGGATGAGGATCAACAGGATCAGGATGAGGAGCAGCAGGATGAGCAGCAATCTCCACCGCAGATCACTGAAATGACACCTGAACAGGCACAGGCCATTCTGGATCTTGTGGAAGACAGCAGCCAGGCGGAGGATTCAGTCGGAACGAAGAAAATGGGTTATCCAGCGGGACCAATATGGTAATTCTACTCTGTTTCCTGTCTCTCTTCAGCTTACCCCCGAATATTGAAGTCTCTTCTCCGGATTCTGTTCGGGCTGGTGATTCCTTCTCTGTTGATATCACACTCACCGGGATGGATATCAGATCTGTTGAGTGCACACCTCTGTGTTCAGACGGACTGAGATTCCTGGGCAGTAATACGATGCATTCATTCTCCAGTATAAGCACATCATCAGGCCATTCTATAAACTCAGAAATTATTCTGTCGATGAATTTTGTGGCGATCGGGGAGGGAATTCACACCATTGGACCTCTCAGAATAACATCAGATGGTACATTAATATGTGAAATCCCTGCTCATTCGATCAATACAACCGGTGAAACTCCAGATAGAGGAACTACATCGATCAGCACCGAATCTGAGATACTGGCATGGATCGAAATCGAGATTGATACTACAGGTCGAGTATATCCCGGACAGACTTTCCAGATTGATTACTATGTCTATAAAACTCAGAGGAACGCTGAGATTGTTGACCTCTATCTTGATGCGGCAGAGTACGCATCTTCCAGTCTTATAGAGGACTCAAATGAACTCAGATGGATCAGATGCAAGAACGGTCATTTCAGGACATGGCTTGCTGCGCTTTCAATAACTCCTGCTTTTCCCTGCAGCCTTGAACTGCCTGTCCTCAGGGGCAGGATCGGTATCCCGGGTGGATTCTACCGTAGATCCCTCGAACATCAGATATCCTCTGAAGGCTCATGGATAGCAGTATTTCCTTTTCCTGACGAGGGACAACCCGCTAATTTCACTGGAATAACTGAAGAGATTTTCTTCAGTCTGGATGAGACCATGAGTGGTTACAGTCAGGCTGGAGAGAAGTGTATTGAACTCTCCGTAAACGGTCCGGGAGCTTCACAGTTTGAGTCTATTCCTTCTCTTACAATTTCCGGTCCAGCAACAATACTGCCTGGACCGTTGCTCCGAGAACCCGACGGGGGAGAGGTAACATGTCGGATTCTTGTTGAACCGAATGATAGTGGAATTGTTATCATTGGTCCGGATAGCCTCGCATGGTTCAACACCGATTCAATAGTCTATCATCAGGCATTTATTCCGTCCTGCACGCTCTCGGTGCATGCTCCACATCAAACAGCCGTTATAGAAATAGATTTCAATGAGGGGAACAGAAATTCCTCCTTGTTATTGATTCTGTCCTCGGTGCTGCTTGTAACTGCGATCGTATTCCTTTTAATGAAGACCAGATTCGGTCGAAAGAGTATTATTCCGGAGATCAATGACGCTCAAGATCCTGAAGAACTGCTCACCGCGCTGGAATATGAATTCTCCAAGCTCCTGACGGGTTCTCCATGCTATATGGGTTCTGAAGAGCTTGATGAAGCGCTTGATGCCAGAGATACTGACAATCTCCTGAAAGGCAGGCTTCTTCGTCAGTGGAAAGATATAGAACTGATGCTCTCAGGAAGAAAGATATCCGCTGAGCAGCTGGATCGCATGAAGCATACATGCATTGAACTCGTACAGGAGCTGTCAGCTGACCTGGATTCCTGAAAGCTTATAGCTTATGGGGGTGTTCCGCCAATTCTTCCTGCCTATATTTAAATATTGAACGTTATTAATAACATCTGGAGTTTGAAGAATGCTTGCTAATTACCTTGCTGTAGGGGCGTATGCCGTTCTTATTATGATAATTGGTCTGTTGGGAATGCGAAGAACCCGTTCTTACAA
>DAOWAG010000317.1 GCA_030634715.1 Candidatus Aegiribacteria sp.
CGCGAAGTCGTCTGAGATTTGGTAATTGACCTGAATCCATCATCTGTTCGGCAATGTGAGGTGAAAAGCCATCGAGCCCCAGAACGACCACTCTTCTCGCGAGTTGCTTACATTGCCGCCTCCTGCGTTTGATGAATCTGATAATCAGACTTATCGGCCACAACAGTGCAGACAGCAGTGAAGCGAAGACTGCATTAAGAATTACAAGAAATGATGTAACTATTCCGAATCCCGCACCGGGCCCCACATAAGCGGATACCGCGGTAACAAGAGACAATAGAATAATGATGAAAAAGGGAATCCGACATTTGCCGTTTCCCTGAGACTTTTCAATAATGATTTTCCTCCCTTTGAAATATCCACTGGAAAGCAGTATTCGTCAAACAGTAAACTACCAGATCAACCAGAATTTGTTTATCTTTCGCTTTCCTGCAGACAGTACTTATTATTGAATACAGAAGTGTTTTTGAGAGTTCTGTTTACTGAATGCTGACCTTTTTCATGGAGGACTGACTGGATGAGCGCCAGAATCGGCATCGATATGGGATCTGTGAGTGTTAAAATTGTGCAAATGGATGGAAATAACATCTCCGGAACAATATACAGACGACACCACGGTAATCCACTTGATACTCTCATTGCTATTCTATCTGATCTCGATGACTGGGAAGGAATCCCGACAGCATTTACAGGTAGCTGCTCCAGAACAGCTGCTTTCATTGCTGGAAGCAAGCCTGTAAATGAAGTTGTCGCTCTCGCTGGAGCAATACCTGAATGCTGCCCTGAGGTTTATTCGGTTATTGAGATGGGTGGACAGGACTCCAAACTCCTTTTGTTCAGAAATACGACGGAAGGAATTGTTTTCGATGATTTCTCAATGAATTCAGTCTGTGCTGCCGGAACAGGATCTTTTCTGGATCAGCAGGCATCAAGGCTCGGACTGAAACCCGAAGAACTCGGTGAACTTGCGCTCCAGTGCGATAATCCTCCGAGAATTGCCGGCAGGTGCAGTGTTTTCGCTAAATCAGATATGATTCATCTGCAGCAGATAGGAACACCTGTAACACATATTGTCGCAGGATTATGCTTCGCAGTCGCCAGGAATTTTAAAAGCTCCATCGCTTCTGGAAGGGATTTTCGTCCACCTGTCGCATTTGTCGGAGGAGTCGCGGCCAATCCGGGTATGGTAAAAGCTTTCCGGGAGGTGCTTGGTCATGAATATTCTGATCTTGTTGTACCCGATCATTTCAGGTGTCTTGTAGCTGCAGGAGCCGCAATTGTATCCCATGAAAAGGATCTGAATGCTCTACAGAGCAATTACATCGATCGTTTACTGGATTCCACAGACAGAATTATACAGGATAATTCACTTGAACCTCTCAAACAGTTTTCAATTCGACATCCTGATACGACAAAAACTCCCAGCGGCACCGCAGAGGCTGTATACATAGGAATCGATGTAGGCTCAATCAGCACTAATCTTGTAGCTATTGGCGGTCATTCCCGCCAGCTGCATGCATCTGAATACCTCATGACGGCAGGAAAACCCCTTGAAGCTGTGAAAGAAGGCCTTTCCAGACTATCTCACTCACTTGGCGCTGATCGGGAAGTCCTCGGCCTCGGAACAACCGGATCAGGCAGATATATGATTGGGGATTTCACAGGAGCGGATATTGTCAGGAACGAGATTACGGCACAGGCAAGAGCTGCTGTTGAGATAGACGCCAAAGTAGATACCATTTTCGAAATCGGCGGACAGGACTCTAAATACATTTCGCTTGAGAATGGAAGAGTTGTTGATTTCGAGATGAACAAGGTTTGCGCTGCAGGTACAGGCTCGTTCCTTGAAGAACAGGCCGAGAAACTGGGGCTCAACATAACCGATTTTGGATCTTGCGCCGTTAATGCCCCTGAACCGTGCAGTCTAGGTGAAAGATGCACCGTCTTCATGGAGAGTGATGTATTCTCTCATCAGGCGGACGGTGCCTCAGTTGAGAATCTTGTTTCCGGGCTTTCATATTCAATTGTAAAGAACTATCTGCATCGAGTCGTAGGTGAGAAGAAGATTGGAAATCATATTTTCTTTCAGGGTGGAACCGCATTTAATAAAGGTGTCGCGGCTGCGTTCAATGCAATCCTCCAGAATAGTAATATCACAATACCTCTTAATCATCATGTAACCGGAGCAATTGGAGTAGCTCTGCTTGCAATGGAGGAAAAAGCTCCTGGCCAATCATCATTCAAGGGATTCCGACTCGCTTTGGAAAAATACAGGCAGGATTCATTCATATGTAAA
>DAOWAG010000270.1 GCA_030634715.1 Candidatus Aegiribacteria sp.
AAGGATTCTGGGAAGCGGTGAAGCCTATTTAGCGGTTAGCGATACGATGAAGATGTGGGCAATCGATAACGGAATTCAAGAGCTTCTTTCGAAAGATGCTCCTATCATCCGGGCATTTGCGGATACTCTTATTGGAAGCTCTGAATCAGGCGTGAGACGGGCAGGGTATTTCCTGGCCGGATTTTACAGCAGTCTGTCTGACGAAGTGAGGGCTAAACTTCTTCTGCACATCGCTGCTGAAGAATCCGGGACTGTTCTCATCGATGTTCTCAATACATTGCTTTCCTCTATAAAGAGCGCTGACGAATCTATTATCAGCATGTACAGGATAATGATGGAAAAGGGCAGTTCCGAAGTCAGGGGATCAGTCGCGGGAACGCTCTGCAGGCCATGGGTGATGGAATCAGCTGAGACGGTGGATCTGGTTAATGCAGCAGCGGGAGACCCCGATCCGCGAGTGAGAGGACAGTTCCTTCAGAGCCTTACATTCCTGGTTATGTCTGACTTTGGATCCAGGTTATACAATGAGCTTCTTGAGGACGATTCAAAGGAAGTTCGGCAGAGTCTGCTTTTTTATATAGGCAGGAAATTTCCTGATCTCTCCAGCAGAGAATATGAAATACTGAATGATGTCCTTGAAGCTGGTGATTCCGCATTACTGCCTTCTCTGATAATAGGTTTGCTTGACAGGAAACTTGAAGAGTTTAATCAGGAATTCAGTGATCTCCTCTGGATCCTGATGGACAGGCTTCCCGCTGGTGGCAAAGGAAGACTTGCCTGGAGAATCGGAGCGAGATTGAGATTCTTCAGCAGAGAAGTAAGAAAAACACTTAGATCCGACCTTTCCGAAGAGGATGTTCTTCCTGTAACCCGATGCATGCTGATGAATTATTCCTCGCTTGATGATGATGAAAAGAAAAACCTCTGGGATATGATTCTCGAGCGCATAAGCGATAGCAGGGCATTCGCTCATATGGTTCTGCGGTACTACAGCATCATGGATGAATCAGACAGAAACAACCTGATCAGGACGGTACTTGCGTCTGAACGCTATGACGGAAGGGAAGCACTGAGTCAGTTGATATGCAGAGGACGAACTGACCTGGCAACGGCTTCGATTGCCTTGATTGAAGAGATTCTTTCTAGCGGTGAATTTGAGCAACGGGCGTTACTTCCGTTTTTTGTTCTTTGGAACGGGAATGCTCTTGGAGAATTTCGGGAAGAATTTATTTCTGCATTATTAACTGATACATCACCTATGGTGCGTAAATCGCTTGTCAGAGCTGTTCGCCGTCTCGGAGTAGCTAATGAAGAATCCACAGAGGTTCTCGTTCAGCTATCGACTGATGAGAAAAGAGCTGTCCGGGCGGCTGCCGGAGCGGCACTGGGTGAATTCGAGAGTGATGACACTGATAATCTGAGCAATGCAGTCAGTACACTTCTTGACGATGAAGATCCTTTTGTCAGATTGAGTACACTTTCCGGTCTCCTTACGAATGTTCTCCTTTCAGCTGAAAATCTGCTGCCTGTAGTACGCGCTGCTCTCGATGATCCTGCGCCGGAAGTGAGACTGGAAGCGATTCAAGGTCTTAGAAGATATCCAGCAATGTGTTCAAAAGGAGATATCGACAGAATAATGGCTGAAAGACTTGTTGACCCTGACAGAAACGTACGAATGGAAGCGATAAAAATCGTAACTGAAACCCCTGAATTGCTTACTTCAAGAGAAGTCAGAGGCCGAATGCCTGATATTCTGCTGGACAGACTGTCCGCCGGTCATGCGATAGCCGAGGAATTGAGCATGGCCAGAAAAATCCAGCTTGACCTCCTGCCTGATAAACCCCCTAATCCGGAGAGATACGATATCGAGAGTTATTACAGACCCGCGAGGGAGGTCGGAGGGGATTACTATGATTTCTTTCAGCTGCCGGACCGTAACCTCGGAATAGCCATCGCCGATGTTTCAGGGAAGGGAATTCCAGCTGCGCTGACAATGGCGGGCCTTAAAGGCAATCTTGAGGCCTATGTTCAAAACATTTATTCAATAAGTGAAATTATGCGGAAGGTTAACGAATCCTCCGTTCTTGGTGAAGAAGATCTGATCATGACAGGTCTCTTCTACAGTGTGCTTGATCTCGATTCAGGTAAACTCACCTATGTTAATGCCGGACATAATCCACCTCTTCTTGTCAGGAGAGAGGGAAGTTCGACCTGGCTTGACAGGGGTGGGCTCATCCTCGGGCTTTACAATGAGGTGGAATACGAGCATGGAACCGATGAACTGGAGCCGGGAGATGTTCTTGTTCTTTATACTGATGGAATCACTGAAGCTATGGACAAATTCAATAATGAATTAGGTGTTGAGAGACTGAAAAATGTAGTACTGGAGAATAGAGATCTTTCAGCTCAGCAGATTGCCGGAGGAATTCTTGAAGCCGTGAATTCCCATTCGGAGGGAATACCGCAGGGGGATGATCAGACTCTTGTAGTCGTGAAGCACAGGTAATTTCTAAAAAGGAGTATCCGTTGAAATATATCAGCCTTCTGCTTCATCTCTATCAACCTCCCACACAGGAAGAATCTATTGTAACCAGGATTGATAATGAATGCTATAGACCCTTATCAAAGCTTCTTTGTGAATCCGGAGCAAGAGTTGC
>DAOWAG010000146.1 GCA_030634715.1 Candidatus Aegiribacteria sp.
AGCGGACATATATTTTTCAGAGACAGATATTACGGTTACGATGACGCACTCTATGCTGCTTTGCGGTTGATTGAGATCATTTCGTCGAACGATGCTCCTCTGAGTTCCTACCTCGCAGATCTTCCTGAGGTATTTTCCACAGCTGAAATAAGGGAAGAGTGCTCTGACGAAAGCAAATTCATCATCGTTGATATAGTAACGGATATGCTGAAGAAAGCTGGATATCCTGTAGATACTACTGATGGAGCAAGAATATCATTTCCTGATGGCTGGGGACTAATTCGCGCGTCCAACACTCAGCCTGTGCTGGTTATGAGGTTCGAGGCTGGAACACATCAGCAGCTGACTGACTATGAAAATATTATGCGCAACTACATTGAAAAAGCCGGGAGGAAAATGGATGTCAAGACAGCTGATTGAAGAACTCGATAAACAGATAACTGCTGAAAAGCCTCTTCTGGATAAACTGAATTCCGTTTTTTCCAGTATTATCGTTGGCCAGGATGAATTCCGCCTGGGTCTGATGACTGCGCTGTTCTGTGATGGCCATGTTCTCATCGAAGGCGTCCCCGGACTGGCAAAAACACTTGCTGCCAGAACACTTTCCAGGTGTGTGGAAGCGTCATTCTCCAGAATACAGTTCACTCCTGATCTTCTGCCTGCGGATCTTACAGGTACAATGATATTTCAACCGGAGACAAGTACATTCACTGCAAGAAAAGGACCTCTTTTCGCGCAATTCATACTGGGTGATGAGATTAACAGAGCTCCAGCCAAGGTTCAGAGCGCTCTGCTTGAAGCGATGCAGGAACGCCAGGTTACGTTCGGCGGTAAAACCTATCCTCTGCCGTCTCCATTCTTAGTTATGGCCACACAGAATCCGATTGAACAGGAGGGTACATATCCGCTGCCTGAAGCCCAGGTGGACAGATTCATAATGAAACTGAAAATCGATTATCCAACAGCCAATGAGGAAGTCGAAATACTGCGCAGGATGGGCGGTAAACCTGTTCCGGTTATTGAACCTGTGATATCGACTGATAAGGTCATTGAGCTTCAGAAGCTCTCATCCAGGATAATCGTTGAAGATGGAGTACTGGACTACATGGTCAGGCTTGTTTCCGCTACACGGCACCCAAGACAGGCTGGTTTGAAGGATCTTGATGACCTCATCTCAGTTGGAGCCAGTCCAAGAGGCTCACTTGGTCTTCTTGCAGCATCAAGAGCGAGAGCATTCCTTTATGGTTCATCATTTGTTTCACCTTCACTGGTAAAGGAAGTTGCTCATGATGTTCTCAGGCACAGAATAATTCTTTCATTCGAGGCTGAGGCGCAGGAAGTGGGTGTCGAGGAAATAATAGACAGAATACTCAACAGGATTCCAGTTAAGTAACAGAAATTATCTGATCATGGAGAACGTACACTCACTGTTCAAACGCGTAAGAAGGATTGAGCTTCAGACAAGAAAGCTTGTAGCACAGCTTGTCGGAGGTGATTATTCATCCATTTTCCGGGGTCAGGGAATGGAATTTTCTGATCTCAGACAATACTCGGAAGGCGATGATCCAAAACTCATCGATTGGAATGTTTATGCAAGAACCAGGACTCCATTTGTAAAAATATTCAGGGAGGAACGCGAACTTCTGGTTCTTCTTGTTGTCGATCTCTCAGGCAGTCTTCGTTTTGGATCACTCAATCTTACAAAAGCCGAACGTGTTGCTGAAGTAGCCGCTGTACTGGCACTTTCAGCCTCAGCAAGTAATGATCGCGTAGGTATGCTCACTTTTTCTGACCGGATTCATGAATACGTCCCGCCTGACAAGGGAAGGAAACATGCCCTGGGCCTTGTTCGACGAATCCTTCAGGTTCCTGACATACAGGCGCCGGCAGACCTTGATAAAGCTCTGAAATATATGGGACGAGTACTCAACAGAAGGGCTCTCGTATTCATCATCAGTGATTTCAGAATCCCCGGTGGGAGCAGACTGCTTCGAGCGACTGTACGGAAGCATGATGTTGTCGGAATTCATGTTTTTGATCCCAGAGAACTCCACCTGCCTGCTATGGGACGCGTTCGCTTCCGTGACCCGGAAACAGGGAGAGAACAGGTTGTAAACACCAGTTCCCGAAACTGGAGAGGAAAATTCGCTTACCAGGTACGTCTTGTTCAGACAGAAAGAGAAAAACTATGCAGAGACAACAAACTTGATCTGATAAGTATTTCAACCTCTGATAACCTTGTGCTGCCTCTTCGAAGATTCTTTGAACTCAGGAAAAAGCGGAGACGTCGTTGATGATAAATCTGCTTATACTGATTTCGTTTGTCTCCGGAAGTGAAGCTGTTTCATGTTCTCTCGGGATTCCGGTAATAGTCGAATATCCCATACCGAATGGCTGGAGAGTTGAATCGCTGGAATCATCGGAGAACTGGATTGTACTTGAGCAGTATGGTGGTAGTGTGACACTTGTCCCGCTTTCCCTTGACACACTCGACCTTCCTCAGCTTGTTGCATACTCGGATTCTCTTGAGGAGTATTTTGCTCCGCCTGTTCTTCTAGTCCGACGAACCATGCCCGATTCAACCTGGGATGTTTCAGTCTTCCCATCTCCACTTCAAATTGATATCCCTCAGGGATTTCCTGAAAATTACCTGAATCAACTTAGATTCTGGGAGGAATGGGGAAAAGCTCCATCAACTCCATGGCTGTTTCCAATGTTATTGATCGGTCTCATCACTCTTCTGTCTTTTTCTACGTGGTTGTACTACAGAAGAAAGAAAAACCGATTACACACAGAAGAAATTCATGTGGGGGACAAGACATTTCTCTCTCCTCTGGATGAAGTGAAGGCACTGCTCGATTCACCGGCATTCGCAAACGGTGACTGGATAGAGTATTACAAGATTGTGGACAAACTACTCAGGGACACTGTCTCATTCCGTTTCAGAATATCCAATCGTGCTCTTACATGGCACCAGATTATCAGACTCCTTCGTGCGGAAGAGGATGGTAGGATATTTGCTGAAAACTCCACTGATCTTTTAGGAGAGATCTCCCTTCAGAGATATGCTTCATGGGGTGGTTCAAGAGACAGAGCAGAAGGATACACATCAATACTGGCTTCCATCAGAAGGGAGTGGCACCTCTGATGAGTTTCCAGTTTCTGCCTGCTTTACTGGGATTTCCGCTGGTTCTGATTATTCTGCAGTTCTTTTCCAGAAAGAGAAATACCCGCTCTCAGACATACACAGGACCTTTTTCCTTTGCCTTCGTAAACAGCACTTCGGGTAATAGAGTATCCAGCCTTCTGCAATGGGGCGGGTTCGCGCTTCTGTTCATCGCTCTTGCACGGCCCCAACATGGTTTTGAAAGGCTTCCAGAAGCTGGTGAGGGAGTAGATATCATCATAACTCTGGATGTTTCAGGGAGTATGACTCAAAGCGATTACTATCCAAGCAGACTGGCTGCTGCGAAAAAAGCAGCTCTGACATTCATAAATGGAAGACCAAACGACAGAATTGGATTAGTTATCTACGCGGAACAACCGAGAGCAATCTGTCCTCCAACATTTGATCATTCAACTCTTGAAAGATTCATTCAGAATGCCTCAATCGGCACTCTGCAGGATGGAACTGCCATCGGAGCAGGTCTCGCAGTAGCGGCAAGAGGGTTTGACTATTCACAGACAGAGAGGAGAGTGATAGTCCTCATTTCAGACGGAGAAGACACTTCGTCTCAGGTTGATCCAATTACTGTTGCACAGGCTGTCAATATCATTCACGGGGACAGCCTTAGAGTATATACCGTCGCCATCGGTACTTCTTCTACTGAAGAAGGGCTGGGAGTTGACAGGGCAACACTTTCGGAGATCGCCAGACTGAATGGAGGTAGACTTTTCAATGTTGAATCACCGGAGGAGCTTGATGAGGTTTACTGTGCTATTGATTCGCTTGAAGCTTCTACTCTTCCCCCCGAAGGTCTTTTCGTCTACAGAGATTCTTACATGCAATTCCTCGTCTGGGGATTGATACTTCTTGCGGTTTCAAGTGTTCTAAAATGGCGCGTTTTCAAGGTTTTGGGTGACTGATGGGATTCCAGCGTCCGTTTCTTCTTCTTCTGATTCTTCTGGCACCACTGTACTGGTGGTTGAGGATAAAATGGTCTAATTCTGAAATGAGACTATTAAGAGTCTTCGTCAGACCGATCCTCTGGGACAGAGTCAGAATTCACCCTCCGCCGGATCGATCATTCTCACTTATCCTCTGGGTGATTGGTTTGGTTATTTCGATATTAGCATTGAGCGGTCCAACCTGGGGTCGATCATCAGCTATTGCATCAA
>DAOWAG010000282.1 GCA_030634715.1 Candidatus Aegiribacteria sp.
AGATTCGAACGCCGTTGACATCAACGATCTCGTCGGGCTTTGAACCTTCGACGTTCCCTCCGGAGTCGGCAGCCATGTCGATGATGACGGACCCGGGTGACATGAGTTCGACGACGGATGCTTCAACGAGGAGCGGCGCTCTTCTACCGTTTTTTATCCATAATATGAACAATATACTTGCCAGGATATTAGGAAATATTGAATTAGCGGAGTTTTACTCGGGTAACGCCGCAAAAACAAAGGAAAAACTCGCCAATGCTATTGATGGCGCTGAGGATATGAAAGAATTTCTTGCGAAACTCTCCAATCATTCTTCCTTCAAAGGAAATTACGATGATCTCTGGACTCCCGGAGACGAGAGAGGCGTGCTTGAAATGGGACAAATGTCCAGCGGGACATCTGTTGAGTTTACCTATACGAAGAGCGGTGAAATCCCTGAAAAGCTTCCGATAAAGAAATGGACACTTAACTCACTTCTTGGAATTCTATCCGCTGCAGCTACGATCTCAGTGAACGGCTGTGGTGCGGTGCAACTGGAATCAGTACAGATTGGGGAAACCGTCAGTTTCAAGATAAGCTGGAACAGATCATCCGGAGATAATCTCTCAGAGAGGAATCAGCATTCGATGGCTGATCTTATATCAACAGCTGCTGTACTGGCATCTCATTCCGGAATACTATTCAGGCTTGATGAATGGAGCAATGATCGAGGAGATGTGCTTGTAGACGTGCCTTTGAATAGTGAGAATCATGGTCTCTGAAATGAATGCACATGATTCAAACGATTCCAGTGTACTCCCTGATTCAGCAACTTCAAATTCGGTCCTTGAACTGTTTCAGCAAGAGCCAACGCTACGGCTATCATTCGGACAGATTGCTTCCAGACTTGATGGGAAACATCCCGATCTGTCTGGAGCGGTGGAATCCCTTGTTGAAAACGGATTACTCTCTCGTGCAGGTGGGAAAAGATATGCCCTTCCTGAGGAACTAGGTCTTGTACGTGGGATTATCAGAATACGTCCGAGCGGGAAAGGATTTATTTATGCTGGAGATGATAGGATTGAGATTGATTCCAGAAATACTGCCGGCGCGTTGAATGGAGATACCGTCATTGTGCGGAGATTTGAATCGCGAACTCATGCTCATGGAGATGTGTACAGAGGGAAAGTTGAATCCGTTCTTGAGCGCTCCAGAAAAGGTTTGAGTGGTGTAGTCAGGAAAGCTGGGAGAGGCTGGATTATTGATCCGGTTGATCCATCACTTCCAAGAAGAATACCTTTGAAAACAGGATCCGGGTCTGATCTGTCCGAGGGAAGGATTGTATTCGCTCTTCTGGATTATTCCAGCAGGAAACTCATAGCGTTTGCAGAAGCTGATATTGGGAGTTCTAATTCCCCATCAGCGCTGATTGATTCCGTTGTGCTTGATCATGCTCTATCCGTGGAATTTTCAGACAAAGCGCTTGATGAGGCTGCGAGACTTGCTTCCGAGCCATGGTCAGTTGACGGTAGGCATGATCTCCGGAACCTGTATACAATTACGATTGACCCTGTGGATGCCCGTGATTTCGATGACGCAATTTCTATCCGGAAAATGGGTGATTATCGGGAACTGCATGTTCATATCGCTGATGTTGCGCTGTACGTTGCACCGAACAGTGCACTCGATTCTGAAGCCAGGATAAGGGGAACCAGTGTATATCTCCCTGACAGGGTAATCCCCATGTTGCCGGAAGTGCTCTCAAATGGTGCATGCAGTCTCAAACCACTCGAAGATAGACCGACGAGAACGGTTATCATGAAGTTTGATAAAGCAGGTGAACGAGTGGACTTCAGCATAGTGCCTTCCGTTATAAGATCAGACAGGCGTATGACATATGAAGAGGCGCTCGAATACGTGAAGGGTACAGGTTCCGATCCTGAGCTGATAGATCTTTTCGGGATTATGGGTGAGCTTTCAGATGATCTTGATAGTGTGAGAGATGCAAGAGGAGCACTGGATCTCGGAAGCAGCGAGCACAGAGTCGAATTCGGCAGTGACGGATGGCCTTCAGGTTTCAGGCATATTGCATCTGATGCAGCTCACAGGTTGATTGAAAATTTCATGATTGAAGCTAACAGAGCGGTGGCTGATCATTGCATGTGGTTGAGTCTATCCGTACTGTTCAGAGTGCATGATGAACCTGTTGAAAAGTCTGAAGAGCGTCTTGCGGAACAGCTTCATTCAATGGGAGTAAAACTTCCCGGCGGGAAAATTCATAATACTGCAGTTCTTCGGAGGATTCTTGATGGTTTTCAGGATTCACCCCTTCGAGATCTTGCAGTTGAGTATATACTTCGATCTCTTCAGAAAGCTGTCTATTCACCGATGAATACTGGGCATTTCGGACTTGCCCTGAGAAGCTATATGCACTTCACGAGCCCTATAAGACGTTACCCTGATCTTCTTGTTCATCAAATACTTGCAATGCAGGAGAATGGGATTATCCCTGCTGTTGACGGAGATATAGCTGAACTTGCCACTGCAGCAAGCAATTGTGAGCTGAATGCTGAAAGAGCTGAACGGGAATCTGATGAACT
>DAOWAG010000422.1 GCA_030634715.1 Candidatus Aegiribacteria sp.
AGCTTTTCCCTGAGTTCGAAGCGTCAATTATCGATGATACGAAATACTTCCGTGAAGAGAGACTGCGTTTTCGGATATTTCGGGATATCGCTGTACTCATCAAAGCCGTTTCATCTTTGCGTCCAATTATGTTCATACTGGATAATCTTCAATGGGCTTCCGAGCAGGATTTAGGTATTCTTTCTTTTGTTGCCAGAAATACTCCTGACGCGCACATATTCTATCTCTGCCAGATGCGCAGGGATGAAGTATCCGAAACCTGTTTCAGGAAACTCACTGCAATCAAATCATCTGTTCCTCTATTAACGCTGGATATCCCCAAGCTGACTGTGGAGGAAACTCGTAATCTGCTTCTTTTCTCTCTGAAGGATCCGAATATTCCAATTGAAACGCAGGATTTCCTGATTGCGCAAAGTGGAGGTAACCCTCTATTCCTGCGGGAATTGCTCATAGCGTGCATTGATTCCGGCTATATCACTGCTGATAGATCAGGAGAGAAGGTTTACAATATCCCGGATGATATAGCGATCCCTGAGAGTCTGGGACAGATAATCACATCGAAGTTATCCAATATCACTGACGAAGCAAGGGATATTCTGAAGATTGCATCCCTTTCACCTGACCACTTCAATCTGGCACTGCTCGAAGGGATGACTGGAAATGACCGTGTAGTACTTGCCCGGAATCTCGATAAATGCATAAAAGTTGGACTGATAGAAGAGGTTCGGGAAGGGAGGAGTGAGGTTAGTTTCAGGTTCACGCATGGAGCTGTAAGAGATTTTCTCTCCTCAGAGCTTCCTGATTCTCTTAGACTTACATACAATCAGAGGATTGCCGGTTATTTTGAGGAGTTCTACAATGCCGGAAAAGAGGATCTGCTGACAGCGGTTGCCTACCATTATGCGAGAAGTCAGGATGACTATAGTGCTGGTAGATATGCTCTCCTTGCGGCAAAACAGGCTTTCTCAAGGGGAGCGAACAGAGTTGCCATCACATGGTTCTCCGTCTTCCTTGCCAGAACAGATGAAAGAGAAAATGATGCTGAACTGATGTTCGATGTACATATCAACCTTGGAGAGCTTTGTTCAATTACGGGAGATTTTGATATGGCTGATGAGCATCTCAAGCGAGCTCTGGAACTGTCCTCGAAGCCCCTGGAACTTGCTGCGGTGCATTTAAGGATCGGAAAGAACTACTTGAAAAGCAGCAGGTATCCGGAAACTCTCGAAAGCTTCAAGCTTGTCGAGAAATTATGCCTTGAAAGCGGAATGAAGAATTCAGTATCCCTCAGGATACTTATAGAAGCACTGATAGAGACATCATTCATCTGCAGGCTCAAGGGCCAGTATCCTGAGGCTATGTCCAATCTGGACAGGGTAGCTGAACTGCTGGAGAATTCCACAAATGATATACAGGATGACATTATGGCGCAGTACTTCACAAGGAGAGCAGATATAATATCGGAGATAGGTTCAGTTGATGAAGCTCTTGAACTTTACTGTAAGGCGCTTGATATGTGCAGGAAGATAGAAGACCTGCCT
>DAOWAG010000420.1 GCA_030634715.1 Candidatus Aegiribacteria sp.
CAACCGGAGCGATATAGGCAATCAAGTCACCAGCAGGCGAAAGCTGAGGTCTCATTTTTTCAGGATTACCGAAGAGAACCGATCTTGGGATCAGATCAGCAGCCCCCTCCGATTCAATATGGTCAATAACTACATCGGAGGAGGAGGAATCATTACTTCCTTCCTCTCCACAAGCAGTCAGAACAAGCATGCTCGACATCAGCACAAGCAGCGTAAACAGTAAACCCCGGTTCATTTCTACTTCCCTTCGGATATCGGTTAAGTGAAAAGGTCATACGAATTGCAGTAAGCATATCATACTCTGATTTAAGCTTTTATACAAAATTCCTACTCTATTTGTAGGAAATTAGCAATTTCAACCCTTTCCCTCCCGGCAATTTCTATCTATCATTGCAGTATTGAAACTGACATTAAGAAACTCATTGAAAGGGGCGTCATGCCTGGAAAAATGTTTGATGACAGTGGAAGATTAAAGATTCCCGATATGAACCACGAAAGAACTGAAGAGGAAGAGAGAAAGGTTGTAGTTAACGCTGTCTACTGCCCGGAGGGACACAACCTGATCTCACTGGATCATCTTGTTTCCGGGTATCCGGCGATCGTGCTCAGATTCTCAGGCAAGAGAAGTGGAGATGGTCTGGTGGCACTGTCAGCTGTACTCGGAAATTCAGCATACAAGGTGCTGGAAGGTGAAGCGAATCCGGAAGAAATACTTGATTTATCATGTCCCCATTGCGGTACTTTACTTGATGTTCTTGGCAGCTGTCCATGCAACACGGATGCTCTTACAGTAATGGCTTATCTTTATCCGAGAAAGGATCCACACCAGGCTATTGCCTTCTGTAATGTTCTTTCCTGCCCCAATTCAGCGCTGTTCAGATCAGGTGAAATAATCCGAATGTTCTCCTAGAGCATGGGGTTCGACCCTTTTAGTTCACAACCGCCACCGGAGCATCGTGAGCAAGGGAGTAATGACCGGAGGTAATTACCTGCTCGCCTTCCTCCACACCTTCCAGATCACTCTCCAGCACTGCGACATAACCTCTGCCTTTGGGTCCAAGTGTAAGATATCGCCAACCAGCATGTCCATCAGTGACAACGAAGACCATATCGCGGTCATCCCGGATAAGAACTGCTTCCTCAGGGATTACCAGTTGATTCTCGTGGACTGCAATCACTATTTCAACCCTCGTCGTAGCTCCTGATCGAAGATTTGGAATAACCGGAAGATCAATGACCACTTTGCCAGCTCGGAGAGATGGATCAATAATTGGAGAAACGGATGCAACCGTTCCGACAATGGTTGTATCATTCAACGAGGGAATGGTCACATAAACCCTCTGTCCCTTCATACATTGAACAAGCGCTCTCTCATCAAGACTTACTTCAACCTGAAGACTCCATGGATCGATTATCTCACCCAGTGCAGCTCCGGCATACACAATCATGCCTTCCCTTGCGGAAATATCTGAAACAACACCGTTGAAACTGGCAGTGATAGCTGAATTGCTGTACTGCGTCTGAGCGCTTGATAGATTTGTCTGCG
>DAOWAG010000147.1 GCA_030634715.1 Candidatus Aegiribacteria sp.
AGCAGCTGTCAGTCTTGGACTCGTCCTCCGTATCGTCACAGCAATCGGTATCCACAATGCACGCTGAGAGCTACCCGTCTTCACTGCACTGGATCTTGATCGTGATACTCTTGCCGGGCATATCCACATCTGAGCAGTCGCAGCATATAATCTTCTCTTTCATCTCTTCACCTCCTCTCAAAGACACATAGATACATAGATATATATCTATAGATATAGTTAAAAAAAACTTCAGCATTTCCTCAGGTCGATATCGAAAAGGCGCATCTCGGACTCGCAACACTCAATGATAGTATCCTGATTGAAGGTGTAGAAGACCTCTCTCCCTCTTTTCTCACTCGAGACCAGTCCAGCTCTCTTTAGCATGTCCAGATGGTGCGAGATGGACGGTTGCGTAATGTTGAAAAACTCGCATATATCCGATACACAGAGTTCCTGCTTCTTGAGCAGTTGCAGGATTTTCAGTCTGGTTTTGTCTGATAGAGCCTGAAAAACCATGCAGCATTCCTTGCTCATAACAAGTCTCCATTCAAATAGACAACTATCTATACGTTTGAAATATTGAACCAGATGTGAAGAGTGTCAAGGAGGAGAGGAGGAGTAGGATTCAACGGTTGACCAAAAGAATGCTAACTTATAGATTTGTGAAAGTTCGAACTATCACAATTAAAGTGGAGAGATAATGCCTGAAAAGAAAGTATCCGAAAAAACTATCAGAAGGCTCAGTCATTACGCCAGGTGCCTGAGAATAGCCAGGACCGACGGAACAGCAGTGGTGACTTCAAAATACCTGTCTGAAAGATGTGGTATTTCATCCGCCGCTGTAAGAAAAGACCTGACGGTTTTCGGTGAATTCGGGAAACAGGGCTCCGGGTACGAAGTATCAGAGCTTCTTGAGAATATTGAAAGAATACTTGGCACCTGCGAACCTCCAGCAGTGATTGTGATTGGAGCTGGGAACATCGGCAGCGCTCTCCTGGAATCAGGATTGGATGGGACAGGTGGATACACCTATCTCGCCATCTTTGACAACGATCCGGAGATTATCGGTAAAACAATTGCAGGAGTCACTGTTCAGCCAGTTGAGAAACTCAGGGAAATTATCAGTGAGCAGGATAATGTTATTGCCATATTAGCTGTTCCTCAGGGTGAAGGGCAGAATGCCGTCAACAGTCTGGTTAGAACAGGATGCATGGCTATCCTAAGCTTCACACTGGAACCCCTTGATGTTCCAAAAGGTGTTAATCTGCGATACGTTGAAGTGTCCACCGAGCTGGATATTCTTACACATTCATTGATATCCGGGAACCAATCATGAAACGGTATGCTTCTGTAATATCCACAGCAGCGGTACTCGTCTGCATATGGACATTCCTCACACTCAGTTTCAATCCACATGAGCTGATACTTGGACTTGCAGTAAGTCTGATAATAGCAGTTGCCACTCGTGGCGCTTTCACAGGTAATCTGTTCCGACTTCTCAAACCCTCAAGGCTGGTGGCTGAGGTTAATTATGTTTTCTATTTTCTCACAAAGATGTTTATGGCCAACATCGATATCCTTAAAAGGGTTCTAAGTCCGGTCATCCTCACAAACCCAGGAATTGTCAGAGCATCGCTCTCCCTGAAAAGTGAAAGGGCCAGAAACATTGTAGCGAATTCCATAACACTTACTCCCGGTACGCTAACAGTTGAAATGACCGGTGACTTCATTTTCGTGCACTGGATCAGCCTTCCCGAAGGTGACATACACGAGGAAACCCAGAAAATGGTTGATGGCTTTGTAGACCGACTGGAGAGGATCTTTGAGTAATACTTTTGCTTCGATACTGTTCGGGCTCCTCGGTGGAGGTATTCTCCTGGCTTTCATCCGTCTCCTCAGGGGAAGAACCGGTGCAGACCGGGCAGTAGCTCTTGATACAGCCACATTGATCTCGACTAACCTTCTTGTACTTATCGCCTTTTTCGAAGGTAGATCTTTACTCATTGACGCGGCAATGGTCTATTCAGTCCTTTCGTTTCTTGGAGTGCTGGCAATCGCCAGATACCTGGATGGAGGGCTGAGATGACCATTCTTTCTATCATCGGACATGTTCTGCTGGGAGCAGGAGGCTTTATTCTGTTTACAAGCGGTCTTGGTATCCTGAGAATGCCTGATGTGTGGAACAGGCTTCATGCAGGTACAAAAGCTACTACCCTCGGCTCAATGCTGTTTCTCGCAGGGATGGGCTGCCTTCAGCCTGCCTGGATACCGAAGCTGTTCCTGATTGTTTTCTTTATTATTCTGACAAATCCCGTTTCCGGCCACGCGCTGGCCAGGGCAGTTCACATGAGACCTGAGGAGAAGCCTGATAATCTCCTGGAGGACGATCTCGCCGAATCAGACTTTGAAGGAGTCGAGGAACAGTGACACCAGCCCTGATGACAGTAATTGCGGTGACGCTTGGGGGAATGATGGTTGCTGCCGGAATAGCCGTACTCTTCGTCAGAGACCTCCTCTCTGCCATTATTATCACCGGTTTTGTCAGCCTTTCAGCATCCGTTCTTTTCCTTCTGATGGATGCCACAGATGTCGCCATCACGGAAGCCAGCATCGGTGCTGTCCTGGCCACCATGATCTTCCTCTGGGGCAGAGGGAAGATCGGGGATGACGGATGATCAGAACACTGACTGGCCTGATAATCGTCCTTGCACTCGGAGCGGTGGTTGCCGCTGTAGTTCCCGTAATGCACATGAATGAGGAACTGCAGGGAGTGGGGTACACTTACGCATCCAGAGGGATGTATGAAACCGGTTCATCGAATCTTGTGACAGCTGTAATTGTAGCTTATAGAGGTCTGGATACTCTGGGAGAAGTGGTTGTGCTTTTCTGTGCATCCACGGCGGTGATTCTTATACTCACACTGTTTCCAATTGGCGTAAAACCTTCAGAACCAAGCGCAATAGTCGCGTTTACAGCAAAGGTCCTGCCCGCTCCCATTCTACTCTTCGCCGTATACTTCATTGCACACAGCCATACGAGTCCTGGCGGGGGATTTCCCGGTGGAGCGATAATTGCATCTACATTCCTTCTTGTGATGCTGGGCAGCAGTTCGGTACCTGACAGCAGCGGTAGAATTCCCGCTATTGAATCCCTTGCAGGGCTATCATTCGGACTGCTGGGATTCTGGGGGGTCATGGTTGTGGGGCAATTCCTCAACAATACATTCCTCGGCACTGGAACCCCTGGTGAATTAGTATCTGCAGGATTAATTCCACTCATATCAATCGCAATCGGCGCGAAGGTTGCCAGTGAATTCTCAGGAGTTTTCACAGCTTTCAGAAACACCGGGAGCAGAATATGAGCAGTGTATTCTACTGGACTATTGCCGGTACAGCCGCGGGGCTTGTTCTTGTTGGTCTCTGGGGCATACTTACCAGAAGGCACATCCTCAGGATAGCCCTGGCCTTTACAGTGGCCGATACAGGTGTAAATCTGCTTCTTGTATGGTCCGGATATCTCCCTGGAAGGACCACACCAATAATTGATGATTCCATCCCGGTGTCTGGAATAACATCCGCGGTGGTTGACCCCCTTCCTCAGGCTCTGGTGCTTACATCCATCGTTATCGGTGTAGCTGTGGCTGCCCTGTTCGTAGTGGTTGGGGTACTGGCTTCGAGAAGAACAGGTTCTGCAGATGTCCGAAGGATGAAGGAGCTGAGATGGTAATAGCGCTTGCGGTATTCCTTCCCCTTCTTGGAGCTTTTATCAGTGTCTGGCTGTCCCGCAGAAAACCCGCACTCTCTGTGATTATTTCTCAGCTTTTTCTTTCCGGAGGACTCCTCAGTGCTATACTTCTTTCAATAAAACTGCACGCATGGAACCTCAAAGACCTTGGCAATTCAATTATTCTTCAAACAGGAGTGGGTGCACCTCCGCTGAGTATAAACCTTGAGGTAACCGCAGGAGCAGTCATAGCCGCTATAGTTGTATACGTGGCAGCCATTCTGGGAATTACCAGGCTTGCCGACCGCAATGTTAAAACACAGCCTCTGCTTCTTTCACTTGTTACTGCTTCCCTGGGGCTTCTTTTTGCAACTGACCTTTTCAATTCATTCGTTTTCCTTGAGATTGGAAGCATTGTTACTATCGGACTCACAGCCGCATGCAAATGTAGCCGTAGATGGGAAGTCGCGGTGAAAGTTGCGTTGGTGTCCGGTCTGGTTACTATCCTGTACCTTCTGACAATCGTAGTCGTTTACAAAACCACAGGTGAACTCCGAATGGATGCTCTTGGCATGCTTCAGGGAGTCCCGGCTCTAATGGTTTCCGCACTCAT
>DAOWAG010000150.1 GCA_030634715.1 Candidatus Aegiribacteria sp.
GACCCTCTGCAGTTCAACAGGCTTTTTTCCCAAACACGGAATGAACACACCTGGAATTCCGCTGGCTCGTTCAAGACGGGAGGAACGTGATCCAGTTCCTGAAAGGATCTCGAAAAGCTCAACAGCTTTTTCTTCAACCTCTCCTAGAAAAACAGCATCGGCGAAAGGCGCAAGCGGCAGAGGATTGGCAATGCCTCCTCCGCCAAGGAGAATTACAGGTGAGGTCTCATCTCTATCACTGCTTCTGAGAGAGATGCCCATTCTCCTGATCAGATGAAGAACATTTGTATAAAGGGCTTCGGAAGGAATGCCAAAACCTACTACTCTGCTTTCCCGAACCGAGTCTCCGTTTTCAAGATCGACCCAGTCAAGTCCTTCCCTGTCAAGAATCTCATCCATATCCGGGGCCGGGCTGAATGCGCGTCTTACATCGAATTTCTCACTCATAACAAGCACATGACGAAGTATGGTCAGACCGAAATTCGACATCCCTAATTCGTATATGTCAGGATAAACGAGAGTAACCCTTGCTTTAGACTTCAGGGAAGGCTCAAGATTCCATTCACCACCAGTGTATTGCTGAGGTCTTCTTACATCCGGAAGGAATTTTTCGTATGGATGAACGTATGAAATCAAGCCGGGTCCAGTATAGTAATATTCTGGGAGATTGGATTCGCGAGCAAACCATGATCCCGATGAGAAGTAACTGTCAGCGCAAGCGTTCTCTCCCTGGCATCAGTCATAGATGTACCGGAAGGAAATCCGAGTCTCCACAGAACTGAATACATCACTCTCTCTGCTTCAAAGTTGTTGCGCCTGAGGATATCCGTCCAGTTTTCGGAGATACTGTCAACTTTGTCGGTAACAAGTACTTCAATCCAGACAAGTTCCTCAACAGGGGAAGGGTGAGAACCGCTTGTATCCGAAAAACTCCAGGATTGCTTATTGGGATTTACGATGTCATGGAAATGTGACACTATTTTTTCAACAGTTCTCTTTCCATCAATCGGATTAATGAACCTCCAGAAATCGTATCTTTCCAGTCTGCCCGGGCATTTGTCCGGATTGATCCGCTTTAATGTTGACAACGCTGTTATCGCCGCGGGATCAGGTGCCTTCAATCTGACCGCAATCGATACTTCTGTCATACTTCCTCCCTGGATAATAGCTCGAAATATCCGGCAAGGCTTCTGAAGAACAGCTCTCCGGGACCTTTCCGGGTAGCGATTGCTGAATCATGGTTGAGGGCGGTCCGGCGGTCACCCCATACTCCGGGTACCCACGGTGGAATCTGCCACATCCAGAAGGCTCTCTCAGGATGAGGCATCATGGCAAGAACATTACCTTCCTTATTCATAATCCCCGCAAGATTCATGAATGAACCATTTGGATTCACGGGATAATCAGCGGTTTTAACTCCATCTTCATCACAATACACAAGCGCTGCGCAATCCTCCACGCGGAGGGTGTCCTCTTCCGCAAAAACAAATCTACCCTCAGCGTGTGCAATTGGAACAGGAATGGCGCTGTTTCCAATCATTGCCAGCCACGGTGAGACGCTCAATGCTTTTTCATTCGCACGGAGGAACACCCATCGGCTGAGATAGCCGCTGCGACCTTGAATATGGTTGGCAGCCAGAGCTGATTCTATTCTTCCATTTTCCCATCCGGGCACAAGCCCGCTCTCGACAAGTATCTGCGCGCCATTACAAATGCCGAGAACCGGTTTACCGGACTGTGCCTCATTGAAAACCAGATCCATGATCTCTTCTTTCGCGGCAACAGCTCCTGCTCTCACTCTGTCCTGGAACGAAAATCCACCTGGTAGAATGAACGCATCGGGAGCTGAATCCGAAAGTTCCTTCAACTGATTCCAGCGGTATATTCCGGCATCCATTCCTGATTCCCGAACAACTGAAGCAGTTTCATACTCACAATTCGATCCGGGAAACTGCAGAACAGCGACAAGAGGTCTGTTTTTCATTCCGACAGCTCCTCTCTCCAGATTATCCTGTCCAGCAGCGTACTGTTCTCCTCCAGCACTTCTGAAAGCTCCAGTTTCCATGATTCAGAGGACACTGAGAAATCAGCTGTCACCTTTCCAACTACCGCGGCAAAATCCGGTTTGGCAGAGATGCCCTCCCAGTCTTCAGGTGACATTTCTATGAGATATCCCGGAGTCTCTGAATAGAGAGTAACGGGATCAGCGAAACCTTTATCAAGAACCACTCCTCTCCTGGCATCCTTTCGTGTGGCAAGCGCCATCTCGACTGCAGCCAGTGCAAGACCACCCTCAGATATGTCGTGGACAGACTGTGAGATTCCAGCCTCTGCGCAATCGAGCACAAATCGCGCCATCTCATATTCAAACTCTCCACGGAAAAGCGGAACCTTACCGCCTGAATGTTCGAGACATGAACGATAGAAAAGGCTCCCGCCAAGCTCATCCTCCCTCGGACCAATAAGGATAATAATATTTCCGGGATTCTTAAGTGACAGGTCGGTTGCTCTTGTGAAATCATCAATCCTCCCAAAAACTGCCACAATCGGTGAGGGTGGAATAGATCCGCCTGATGATGACTGATTGTAGAAACTCACATTACCTGATACTATCGGCAGTGGATGTTCACCCTCGCTTTCAAGTCCGAGGTTTCTGCAGGCATGAGCGATTCCTTCAACACCCCGGCGGAACTGCCAGAACACGTCCGGTTTCTCCGGATTGCCGTAATTCAGGCAGTCCGTAGCGGCAATAGGAACAGCACCTGTCGCTACAACATTTCTGACTGCCTCACCGACAGCATGCGCTCCAGCGAGAAACGGTTCAAGCTGACCGAACCAGGGATTACCATCGCCCGAGACGGCAAGCCCCGCTTTGCATCCACTAATGGGAACAGTCACACAGGCATCAGCTTCTCCCGGTCTGAAATGAGTTGTTCCCTGAACCTCACTGTCGTAATAACTCCAGACGGGAGATCTGCTTGCTCCATCAAGCGAAAACAGCATCTTCTTCAGATCGTAAGGAGGATCAACTGGACGACTGTCAGGTTCTATCACAGGAATCGGTGACGGTTTCCATTCTCTGTTGTAAACAATACCTTCTGTGATACAGTGAATAGGCGCAAAGGCGACCTCAATACCTCTGTGAACAACTCTGTACACGGGATCCTTTGTGAACCTGCCGATTATAGAGGCTCCACCACCGGGAAACAGGCGGGGTAATTCAAAACTGCTGTTATATATCTCAAGGACTTCCTCAGCGATACTCTCGGGGATGGCAAGTCCATATCTTTCCTGTGTTTCTGCGCAGGCAATCACTTCAGGTGGAAGTCCCTGAATTGAAACGGGAACTTCATCCAGATCAACTTGAATGCCAAGCCCACCATGAGCTGCGAGTTCACTGGTGACACAGGCAATTCCCCCAGCGCCAAGATCCTTGAATCCAAACGGGATCTCTTTCTCGAACAGCTTGTCCAGAACCGTTCTGTTTGCCTCGGACAGTACTCTCTTGAGGAAAGGATCAGCAACCTGCACCGCACCTTTCTCCGTTGAATCCGACAGATCAGCTGAAGCGAACGTGGCTCCTCCAAATCCGGTGTCATCCGTAGACTTTCCCGCCAGAATCAAAACATACTGTTCCGTGTGAGCATCCTCCGGAACGAAGCTGTGCGCGATCCTGTCGTGTCTTACAAATCCTAGAGCAACCACATTAACAAGACAGTTATCATCGTAACCTTCATGGAACCTGGTATCACCACCAAGATTTGGCACACCAAGCGCGTTTCCATATTTCCAGATGCCCTCAATCACTCCGCGGCAGATTGCCCTTGCTCTCTCACCGGAAACACCGGTGGGATTCCCGAAGCGGAGAAGGTCCAGTGATCCGGTTACTTTTGCACCCATGCAGTATACATCCCGCACAATTCCGCCTATTCCGGTAGCGGCACCCTCTACAGGAAGAACCTGAGAGGGGTGATTGTGGCTTTCGTGAGCAACAACCAGATCCCAGTCAACACCATCGCATGTACAGAATCGTACAATTCCGGCATCTTCCCCGGGTCCCACAACTACATTGGCAGCTTCCGTTGGCAGCTGCTTCAGAACAGGCTTTGAACTTTTGTAGGAACAGTGTTCACTCCACATTGTATCGAACAGGTGGAACTCCAGTGGTGTCGGCATTCGACCAACATAACCAGCCAGTTTCTCCGACTCCTGAAGAGTCATCGCAAGACCACGCTCTCGGATAGCATCCTTAAGTTTATCCCTGA
>DAOWAG010000399.1 GCA_030634715.1 Candidatus Aegiribacteria sp.
ATTCAGGGAACTCACTGAAAGTACTGTGTCCGGAATGAATATCGATGCTCTCATTATTACCGGACTCATGCGACAGGAAAGCTATTTCAACAGATGGGCTAGATCCTGGGTTGGAGCAAAGGGACTGATACAGTTAATGCCAGGAACAGCAGGTGATATCGCCAGATGGTATGATCTTCCCGTTCTGTCTGGAAATGATTTCTATATCCCGGAAAAATCCATCCTGTACGGCTCTCTTTATCTGGCGAGACAGAATACAGCGTTCAACGGATCAGCAGTTCTTGCCTTGACCGCCTACAATGCAGGTCCTGGGAATGCCTTAAAATGGATGGAAGCATTTCCGCTTGATTCATCCGATCCCGAACTGTTTATAGAACAGATCCCTTTTACTGAAACAAGAGGGTACGTGAAACATGTGCTTGCTAATACATGGACATACTCGGAGATACTGAATTGAAACTTCTGTTTTTTGTACTGCTTATGCTCATTTCGCTCTCCTGTCGACCTGTGTATGAGGAGGAGCAGCGACCGTCGGAAACTGGAGAAGAAATCCGTCCCCCGGTATTCAAAGAGGTTGATTCGCTGTATCTGTCCGGTAGTTCTATTCAAGTTCGTGATTCATTACTCTCAATTCTAAGAACAACTCCATCTCTAATGGACGAAATCCTCTTCAGGATGCTGGGACTCTATCATGGAAGAGCAATGGAGCAGGATTATATTGATCTGCTGGAGAACCTTGAATCCGAGGGCTATGGTAATCTTGACGGCTGGAAGATCTCAGCGCTGGATCTTGCCGGACGCCCCAAAGATGCTCTGGTACATCTGTCGTCTGACAAACCCCTGCTGGAAGCCTGGCTTATTTTCGAAATTGACTCTGTGCTTGAAGATATCAATACACCAGATCCTGTGGGACAGGGCGAGATATTCGCGATGACGATGACTGCTGTCCCTGGATCCATGACCCAATCCGAAATCCGAATGGCTGCTTCGGTAGCTGATCTATTTCCTTCGGTCAGATCCGTTGTTCTGAGAGAACTCGAGCTTTCCATCGATACATCTGGAGTCTGGTGGTTCGAGACTCTGGATACAATCAGCAGCGGGACAGGAATTACAGAACCGCTTTCTCTTTTGAAAATGGCGTTTGAGGGCTCCGAATCGTTTGAATACTGGTTAGATGTTCAGCAGACCGGTGGAGAGGCTTGCGCAATAGCTACTGGTGTGATTCTGGATCGATATGCAGGGAATTACACTCCTTCCTGGCAGATAGTCGACTGCCTTGTAGCCCAGGATAAGGCTGAACTGGCGATCGCGTATTCCCAAAGCGGTGATCCTCAGCATAAAGCAGGAGCTGAAATGGCTCTTCTGCTTGAAGAAAACAGATACAGTGATCTGATGAAACTCTGTGATTCGATCAATGAGAACGCTCCGGATTCACTGTCAGCCAGAGCTGCATTGTTCAGGGCTCATGCTCTGAAAGCTGCCGGGAGAGGGGGCAGTGTCTGTTATCCCGAGTACATTCTTTTTGCCTCCAGGTATCCCTGGCATCCGGAAAGCAGAGAAGCCGCCTACAATGCGGGAAAATACTACGATTGTGAACAGGAATGGATTCATGCTTCTGAAGCATATCTTGTATCGCTGCGAACATCCGGTTCATGGGGGGGCGATGAGAGAGCGCACTGGCGCGGTGGATTCTCCCTTTACATGTCCGGCAAAACGGTTC
>DAOWAG010000112.1 GCA_030634715.1 Candidatus Aegiribacteria sp.
ACTCCCAGTGCCTGATCAGTCTTCCGCTAGTATTGTAAATGGCAAGACTGACTGCTGATCTCTGGTCACTGTTGATTCCCTCAGCAGGGAGAAGATATCTGATTTCCGTTGATTGCCGGAACGGGTTGGGACTGCTCTGACACAGGATAGAGTAGTCCGGTTGGGGCACATCGTAATCTTCCATTCCTGTTGTGCTCAACTGCCTGCTGTATACCCCGGAATAGATGGAAGCTACATGGAGGCTGTCACCATCCACTGAGAATGCGACATCAATCATGCTTTCGCCGGGATAGTCTCCTGTCCAGTCCTCCCAGATAAGGCCGGAATCGACTGACACAAGCAGACGGTAAGGTGAGAAAGTAACGCAGGCAACCACTTCCGGATTGACCGGATTGAAGGCAAAATGTTGACAATCTGAATCCTCGGAATTGACCAGAGTCCATGAATCTCCCCCATCGACCGTTCTGTATATCCCGTTGTCATTCGAAGCCACCAGTATCTGCGGATTTCCCGGATTTATCGCAACACAGTAGATACCCAGGCTGCCCGGTAACCCTGAAGATGCCTGAGTCCAGGTTGCTCCTCCATCGGCTGATTTGGTTACCAGAGCATTTCCGGATACATAAATGATATCGGGATTATCCGGATTAATCGCGATTTCAGTCATGAACGTATGCAGGTAGTTGGTAAGAGGGCTCCAGGTTACGCCTCTGTCTACGGATTTCAACAGATCTCCGGGTGTAATATCTGACCAAGCACAGGCGTAATACGTGTCCGGTTCATCCGGATCATTCTGTGTGTCCACGAATTTGCCGCCTTCGGACATGTAGGCATTAGTGTTGGTTATTCCCCAGTCCTCACTTATCTCCATGTAACCTTTCCAGAAGGCATTCTCCCGTCCTGTGATTATCCAGCCGGGCTCGGAAGGACAGGTTGTTAACGACAATACCTGCCTGCCAATCCAACCAACATCTTCTCTTTGCATCCATTCTCCTGTAGCAAACGGATAGTACTGAAAACCTTCGATTGTACCTGCAAACAGGATGTTGTTTGTCGTGTCCATGTGCAGACACATAATCATTGTATCGGATGGTCCAATCGATACCCATTCATTACCAGAAACAGTCTGGGTAATCCACGGACACAGAATAAGCAGAATTATGCAGGATCCTTCAGCAAATTTACCAATCATTACACATCCTCCTGTTTCTTTTTCTAACCGATGTTTTCATGTTGTATAACAATAATCAGTAATCTTGAAAAAGAAAGAAGCTTCATTAAGCAGTGGCTTGAATGAAAGAATAAATATGAGTGGGGTGACCAGGGGAGTGTATTAATTTAAGTAGTTATTTCTAAACAGAAAAGGAGGCCGAAGCCTCCATTTCTGGTAGCGGCGGAGGGACTTGAACCCCCGACCCGCGGATTATGATTCCGCTGCTCTAGCCAGCTGAGCTACGCCGCCAGGGACGGGAACAATAGAAATACTGCTGCCATATGTCAAGAAGAATCAGATTGATGAGTTTTACAGAGGGTATTGAACCTGCTCAATACTTCAGCAAGATCATCTTTATCTAATCCCTTCTCGTCTTTCTGAATCCTCAGGAGTACCGCTGAAACCCCGGACCACTCGATTATGCTTACATTTACGGTGTAATCCTTCACGGCTTCAAGCAGATGCTGAAAGGAAACAGTATGAATCTCTGATACACAGCATATCAGAGTCGCAATTTTCCGCTTACCAAGGAATACGTCAAGGGAAGAGGGGTTTTCAACGTTGTTTCCCAATTCAAGAAAAGATGATATCGAAACGTAAACCAGACGAATATGAAGCGCGAGTTCATCAACTGACATGCTTGATCTGAGAAAATCCTCAATATGATAGTAAAAATCTGTTATAATATGATCAGGAATATCTTTGATCATAGTTCGGATTTCCATTAACTGCCTTACATCATTGAGCCGCATGCCCCGATCAAAATCTCTGAATCGACCAAAACTGTCTTCAATGACCAGTTTGACGTCTCTGTAAGCATCCTCCATCTCTGAGAATTCCTCGCGCTCAACCGTAATATCTATGATATCCACCCAGATCTCATTGTAATTCGAGGGAGATCTGAATGAAGCAACTGAGAGACCATCAACAGTATTAATTGAGCCAACAAGTTTTATGATTTTTGTGTCATGTGTCTCATGATCTGATTGTTTCGAGACAAGAACAAGTTTCATCTGTGCCTGGAAGGTGGTTGAGGAGACAACTGCAAGGTAAGCCTGGTTCAGATCCGTACTCTCGCACTCCTTAAGCAAAAGCGGAATCAAAGCTCTTGCGTAGTGCTCTCCTCCGCCGTATCGATGTATCCGCTTCAGTCTTTCAAGCTCATGAGCAACAAGAAGATTTTTCAGATTCCTTCTAATACTAATCTGCTCTTCTCTTGTTGCGCTCAATCCAGTGGGGCCAGTCATTTCAATTCGAATAGATATTATTCCATCTCTTGTTGTATACCTTCTCTGGTGGCGGATGGAAGCGCCATACCAGGCATGTGTGAGAGCTGTAACACAATTCTGAAAGGAAATTTCTCTTTCGAATCCGGCGATGTTTATCCCTGTAAGGTGCTCCCTTGTCGTATTGAGGTTCTTAACCCGGAACTGAGCTTTTCCACCGCGAACTCGAACCTGATTTACCAGTTGGAAATTTGATCTGATGATCCAGGCAAGATCCATAGCATTTCTCTCAGCAAGGTATTCATCTGATCTTGAAGAGATAAACAGAACCAGCTCACCCTTTTCACCCAGAACACCTGAAGGAATGTTCTCATCGCCATAAAGACTTTCCAGTGCAGTCCTTACTTCCTCGAACCTCTCCAGTCGTTCAGCTGCTCTGGACAACAGAGATACCGTTCCTGCTCGTCCCTGAGCCAGTCTGGCCAGAAGATCGGCCATTTTCCCGGCATCAGCAATAAATCTGTCTCTTCTTTCTGAATCCCCTTCAAGAATTCCCGTAATGACATATCCTCTTCGAAGCCCTTCACTCTTTAAAGCGAAACCTTCAAGAATGTCCAGATTCCAACCGTAGTGATGAAGTTCACTAAGCACAACAGTGGCAAGACCGGGCCAGTCCATTGCAGCGACGCCGACCAGAACCAGGTCATCACCGTCTTTCTGATCAATGACAACTTTAGTATCACACAATTTATTCAGAGTATGCAGTTTATTATAGATATCCGATCTTCTTGAAGCAGGGATAACACTGCCAGGACACTTGCACTGATCTGCCTTCTTATTGTCCATCCTGGTCTTACTCCATTCATTCGATAACTCAGAACCTCAACATGCTTGACAGATAGCATCTGTCAGACCATATATGCTCTCCAGTCGAGAAAGCGACAACCTTCAATTTCGTGGGCGAATAACTCAGCTGGCTAGAGTGCCTGCCTTACAAGCAGGATGTCGGGGGTTCAAGTCCCTCTTCGCCCACCATCCCACTCATTCAGGCAGTGTGTCTGCCGCTGAAGTATTCATCCTGTCAACGATGAAACTCCAGCTATATTCAGCGATTTCCTCTCCGTCATTCGACAGGAAAATGATGTCAATACTGTGTTCGCCTTCATCAAGATATGATATAGATCTGAATTGAACCATATCTTCATACGTTACAATGGGTGAGAGTTCACATACGACACCACCGGAACTGTCAGACAGAAGTGCACGTGCTTCCCAGATCATTGAGCTGTCAGCGAAATCAACGCAGATCTGCAGCACCGGTCTATGATCATAAATTGTACCTTCGGGATATTCTGAATGAAACAGCGCCAGAGGTCTCTCGGGAACAGTAATTATGCAAGGCTCACTTACCGTTTCATTCCCTGCCATATCATCAAAGCTCAATGTAATCGAGATCGGCTGCGCTGATACCTCAGTAAGATTCAGTTTTCCTGTCCAGGTTGAATCATCGCCCATTACAAGCGTAACATCTTCGAGTCCCTCTGCGGAAAGGCACGAGCTCTGAATTCCGGAACCTTCATCCGAACATGCTGCAGTTACATAAGCAAACATCAAAATTGAATCCACATCCACCGAATATTCGCTGATCACTGGTGGTGTGCTGTCTGTCTGCACTGTCCATAATGCTCTTTCTATCAATTCACCATTTTCATCAAGAATTGATAATACAGGAGCTTCGAATTTACCGCATTGAGAGGGTCTCTCAAAGATCCATTTATCATCATCCTGCCAGGGTATGGAAGAATCCGAGCCAAACAGAACCAGTATCTGCTCGCTCTCTAGCAGTTCAGGCTCAATTTCAAAGCTGAAGAGCTCGGGAATCGAATCAAGATTACCTGAGGGCTCGAGTGAGTGAATTCGCAGCATCTCCGGCTCAAATGTAAGCCCAAGATTTACTTTTCCTCCCCCTTCAGGAACCTGCCAGCCCTGCATGTAGATCCAGTATACTGCCGAAGTGTCCGGATCGGGAATGAAAATACTCTCATCGGCTGTAGGAGAAGAAGAACTTTCAGCAACCTCGGACATTCCGTCAACAAGCCTGTTACTGTTCTGATCCCTGAAGAGAAAAAGATCCATATCCAGACCTGAAGTCAGCCCCGTTGTCCCGATGGAAAGGCTCCGCTCGCTCGCAGGCAATCGGAATGGTCCCAGGGTCCATCCTGCGGAAAGAGGATCATCAGAGTCATTCTGTTCCATCTGAACTTCCGAGAACATTTTTATCCAGTTCTGGCTGCCGGAGCTGTCGAAGAAGATATTTTCCTGAACAGGAAATACTCTCGGAATACGGACAGGAACAGGAGTATTAAACCAGGCCGTATCAGCTGACATGAGATCATCCGGAAGGAGATAAGGAATATCCGTTCCTGAGAATCTGCGCCATGTGAAGAGATTGTTCCTGTTGTCCAGAACAACAAAACATGTATCACCCGTTTCAGAGCGGAAAGGGGTTACAAGAGCGCGGCAATTGAATCCTTCAGAATATTTACGGAAATTCTCACTGTCCATGTAAACAGGCCGAACGGAAGAGAGATTCGCAGGCCATTCAGTCCATCTTGTGCCTCTATAACCGCCATTATCATCGACATCATCAGTAAGCGAATAAAGTGTACCTGTATAATAAGAGACAGGATACAACACAG
>DAOWAG010000332.1 GCA_030634715.1 Candidatus Aegiribacteria sp.
AGGATCTGGGCGAAGCAGGATCGGTCATACTGACTGATTTTACCGGGGTCAATGTTCAGACAATGACTGAACTCAGAAGTCAGATGCGTGAGAACAATGTTAACTTCACCATTGTCAAGAACACACTTCTCCGGAGAATCTTCAATGATATAGAAGTTAAGGATGATGAGGGTATCTATGCGATGATGGAAGGCCCGACAGCGCTGGCATATTGCGCTGATGAAGTCCTTCCCATCAAAATCATCAAGAAATTTGCTAAGAATCACAAAGGACTTCCGCTGGTCAAGGGCGGCTTTGTGGCAGGTGAGACTTACGACGCCGGCAAACTGATGCGTTTAGCCGATATTCCTTCGAGAGATGAGCTTATTGCGAAGTTTATGGGCTCTGCCCGCTCGCCTTTGCAGGGTTTTGTTTCTGTAAGCAGTGGAATAATCAAGAAATTCTTCTATGCAGTTAATGCAATACGGGAGAGCAAGGAAAACTAATAAGAGCGGCGGAACCCCTGACGGGTACTGCAGCAAATGGAGGAAAAAATGAGTGATCTCAAAAAGGCTGATATCATAGAAGCCATTTCAAGCATGACTGTTCTGGAACTTGCCGAACTCGTTGAAGAGATGGAAGAGAAGTTTGGTGTATCGGCAGCGGCACCGGCTGCTGCTGCAGTGGCAGCGCCGGCTGAAGCAGGCGGCTCATCGGAAGAGAAGACCGAGTTCGATCTCATCCTTGTAGACTTCGGTGCGAAGAAGATCCCCGTTATCAAGGTAGTGAAGGATGTTCTTGAGTTGAATCTCAAGGAAGCCAAGGATCTTGTGGATAACGTTCCTTCCAAGCTTCGTGAGGAAATGGACAAAGATGAAGCCGAAGCACTCAAGAAACAGCTTGAGGAAGCTGGAGCAACAGTCAAGCTTCAGTAGCATCCAGCAGTGAATTGCGGCGGGGGAGGCAGAACCTCTCTCGCCGTTCGTACCGTACTGAATTGAAATCGTTTTATCGTAAATTCACTTCCTAACAGGCGTGAGGAGTGATCAGGTGAAGGTTAACAGACCTGTAAAGAATTATTCCGAAGTACAGCCGGTAATTGACATACCGGATCTGCTTAAAATACAGAGAGAATCTTTCAGCAGATTTCTGCAGGATGATGTTCCCCCGGATGAACGTCTTCCTCAGGGTCTTCACAAGATTTTCCAGGATACTTTCCCCATCGAGAGCAGCAACCGTGAATTCTCGCTGGAGTACGTTTCTTACGAACTGGGCATTCCAAAGTACACTGTTCAGGAAGCCATGGATAAGGGACTCAGTTATTCGGTACCGCTGACAGCGCTGCTCAGGCTCGTTTTCAGGAACCTTATGGATACAGAGGACGGCAAACCTTCCCCTGATTCCTGGAAAGTATCCAGGATCATCGACCAGTCAGTATTCTTGGGGGAACTTCCCCTCATGACAAAAGCCGGATCCTTTGTGATAAACGGAGCTGAAAGGGTAATCGTAAATCAGCTGCACAGAAGCCCGGGTGTGTTCTTCGAAGAAACAACCATGCAGCGGGGCAATAGAATTTATAAATCCAGAGTAATTCCCCTGAGGGGATCCTGGCTGGATCTGAAGCTTGATCACAACGATATAATTTACGTGAACATAGACAGACGCCCCAAAAGAATACCTGTAACCATGCTTCTTCGCGCTCTTGGTCTGGGTTCGGACGCAGTTATATTGTCGAGCTTCTATCCGAAAGTAACGAAAGATCTTGAATCCGCTCTCAAGAGCCGATCAAAAGCTATCGAGCTTGTTCTCAAATCCTTTGCTGAGGATATCGTTGATCCCTCGACCGGAGAACTTCTTGCCCACTGCGATGAACCTGTGGAGACCATCGACAAGATCGAAATGCTTGTTGAGCACGGGATCAAAGAGGCTGATTTCCTGGCACCGCGTATGGAAACCAACGATTTCGACGGTATCAGGAAAACCCTTGCCAAGGAATCCACATCTCTTGGAGCCGGAGTTGAGAAGAATGAAGATTCGGCCACAATGTGGATCTACGAAGCGCTCAGAGGTACTGATGCGCCTAATCTTGATCACGCGAGAAGCTACCTCAGATCGATGTTCTTCGACTCAAAACGATACAGCCTCAGTGAGGTTGGAAGATACAAACTTAACGAACGCCTGAATATCTCCACTTCAATG
>DAOWAG010000278.1 GCA_030634715.1 Candidatus Aegiribacteria sp.
ATGAGCCAGAGAACCCATAACGAATCACCAGATGTAATAACGCCTTGATAAACAAGCCATTTCGAAGCGAATCCATTCATTGGAGGTACTCCTGAGATCGCCAGTGAAGCAATAAGGAACGTCACAAATACAAGGGGAATCGCTTTCACGAGTCCACCCATTTTTGCCAGATTGCCGGTACCGGCTTTCCTTTCTGCAGCTCCTCCTGCCAGGAAAAGACACGATTTGTAGATGGAATGGTTGAACATATGGAAAAGGCCACCAGCTATTCCGATGGGATTTCCCGTACCTATTCCCAGGACCATGTATCCAACCTGGCTAACCGCATGATAACCAAGCAGTCTTTTTAGATCATGCTGAATAAGAGCCATCATAACTGCCGCAACGATAGTGATGCTGCCAATAGCCATCAGTATCGTGTTCATTGTCGGTGTCATCTGGAAAACATCAAGGGTAACTCTTGCCAGTAAATAGATCCCAAGGAGTTTGTCCAGTGAAGCCGGGAGAAACGCAGTAACCGGAGTTGGAGCGTTCTCCGCAGTATCGGGAACCCATGTATGGAATGGCATGGCTCCGGCTTTGGCAAATGCCGCCGAAGCAAAACAGAGGTACGCGATAACCGATGCAGTTCCAGAAAGTGGTATGCCCATTCCGATAATCGGCATATGAAGAAGACCCTGAAATCCTGAAGAACCCGCAGTAAGTTTCCATACAAGAACAATTCCGAACAGCATCAGGACATCGGTTCCTCCGACTATTATCAGAGCCTTTCGTGCGGCTGCAGGTGTCCCCTCGCGTCTGCCAAATGCAATCATCAGATAAAGAAGCAGTCCGAGGAATCCCCAGAATATCAGAAGAACCATGAAGTTGTTGGCAAATAGTACTCCAAGTGTGCTTACGAATGTCAGTACTGTATATAGATAGTAGCGCCAGAGCCCTGCGCGGCCCTTCATATGCTTTATCGAATAAATGACAACAAGGACAAAGAACAGTGTAGCAAATGCTGCGCAGAGAATCGATATGGGGGTCGCGACAAAAAATCCAGCAGGATTTCTCAAAGCATCAATTATCAGATTGAGATTCATTTGCCCCCCATCCTCTGTCGTATCTTCTCGGTTTTCTCACGACTGAGTCTGACAAGATCCTGCCCATTGTAGAGCATTCTGCCCCTGTCATCCTTGACTGCCACGCGCTCGGTGCAGCAGTAGCATGGATCTATGGCTGCCAGAATTATGGTAGCGTCGGAGATTGTCTGCCCCACAATTGTCGCCTTGTAAGTTGGAAGATTCATGAAAGTCGGGGCTCTGACTTTGTGCCGCACAGGTCTATTTGTGCCATCGCTTTTAACATAATGGAATGTTTCACCCCTCGGAGCCTCAATATGACCTATGCCCTCACCTACCGGCACATCCTTGATATTGGCGTCTATTTCTCCATCAGGGAGATTCTCAAGACAATATTTCGTAATATTTATCGACTCGACCGTTTCGAGTATCCTGACAACAGCTTTGTCGAATACATCACCGTTCTGAGTTACGATCATGTTCCAGTCCATCTCCTGATAAGCCCCGTATGGTGAGTCTTTTCTAACATCACGAGCAACTCCGGAAGCTCTGGATGTCGGTCCGAGAGCACTAAAATCTATCGCATCCTGATATGAAAGGACCCCTACACCTTTGAGCCTTGCATGTAGGACTGGATCATCCAGTACAGCTTTCTTGAGCATTATGAGAGTGGGGACGATCGAATCTATCTTCTTGAGACATATCGGAATATCCTCAGCCCTGATATCTCTCCTGACACCACCGGGCTTAAACATCGCGTAATTGTTCCTGTTGCCGGACAGTATCTCCATTACGTCAAGTATTTCCTCACGGAGTTTCCATGCCCACATGTAAACAGTATTGTAACCGAGGAAATGCCCTGCAAGACCGAGCCAGAGAAGATGAGAGTGAATTCTCTCGCCCTCCGCGATTATCGTCCTGATATACTTGGCGCGCATGGAGACTTCCATCGGAAAGACATCCTCAACTGCCCTTGTATAAGCAAAAGGATGACTTGTGGAACAGATGCCGCATATCCGTTCGACTACGAATGTGCTGTTCTCAAAGACAAGTACTACGGAGAGCTTTTCAATTTCGTGGTGGTTGTAGCCCATTCGCATGTCGATATCGACAACGGTTTCACCCTCAACTTTAATAGTGAAGAACTCCGGTTCCTCCTGCAGAGGATGATACGGACCTATGGGGATGATTGTCTTGCCCATTACACTCCCCTTGTCCTGTCGGCGGTTTCGTCCCACTCTACGTAGTCCTGTCTTAAAGGATAAACACATTCAGGCCAGTTATCTGCAAGGAGAAGCCTCCGAGGATCCGGGTGTCCTGTGAATGTGACTCCGAGCAATTCGCTGATTTCGCGTTCTATCCAGTTGAGAGCCCTTATATCTTTTGCGAGAGAAGCAATTTCAGGATTCTCACGATCAAGTTTTGCTCTGAGTGAAACAATCAGGTTGAGATCTTCGATTATGAAATGATAAAGAATCTCTATAACTAGCGGCATGTCTGTGCCTGATGCAATGTTGAACCGGGCACCAAGATTCC
>DAOWAG010000366.1 GCA_030634715.1 Candidatus Aegiribacteria sp.
AACAATAAAAATGTTAACCGGTCAGCTTACTCCAGACGCCGGCTCAATTCATATACTGGGCATGGAAATGTCCCTGGATAATCCTGAAGTTCAAGCCCGCATAGGAGTCTGCTTTGAGGAAAAGAACCTCTACCTGAATATGACAGGAAGAGAAAATCTCAAGTTCTTTTCAAGACTTTTCGGTCTGAAAGATTTTGACTCAGATGAACTTCTCCGAAGAGTAGACCTTGCTCACAGAGCTGATGACAGGGTGAGCATTTACTCAAAGGGTATGCGCCAGAGGCTGATGATGGCCAGGGCTATCATAAATACTCCAGATCTTCTTTTCCTTGATGAGCCTACTGAAGGTCTTGATCCGGTTTCCAGCCGTACAATTCGGAACATCATCAAAGAACAGGCAGAACATGGTGCCGCAGTTCTCCTTACGACGCACGATATGTGGGAGGCAGATGAGCTCTCGGACAGGGTCGCGTTCCTGAATGAGGGTAAACTGTACATTGTGGATACTCCCGATAACCTGAAGATGAAATATGGCAGGCGATCAGTTAAGATCCGCCTTGGGAGTGGCAGTCAGGAGCGCGAGGAAACCATTGAACTCGAAGCAGAAGATGCCGGCGATAGAATCAGAGAACTTGTTAATTCCCACAACATCATGACAATACATACGGAAGAAGCAACTCTTGAGGATATTTTTATAGAGATCACCGGCAGAGGACTCGACGTGTGAGCGGCACATCGTCCAGAGTAACAATCACAGCTGCGATAGTCCTCAAGGATCTTAGAGAATTCTCCCGCGACCGTCTCTGGATGATCCTTACACCGATATCCCTGATTTTTATGATCGTACTTTTTCTTGTACTTCCCGATACTCTGAACGAGAGTATCACATTGGGGATCTATCCTTCACATCTTGCTGAGTCATTCTCACTGCTGATTGACGCCGGGGAAAATGAATTCCAAGGACTTGAGGTAATCGGTTTCGATGATGAAGATCAACTTGAAGCCGCGGTTCTTGATAGTTCTGGAGAAATTTCCATGGGAATTGCACTGCCTGTTGATTTTATCGAATCACTTATGTCAGGTTCCGGAGGAACTGTTTCGGTATATGTGTCCGAATCAGTTCCACAGGAGATGAGACTGGCCCTCGCAAGCGGTGTACGGGAAATCGCGTATGCGGTTCAGTCTATCTATTCAGGAGAGAACCCTCTGAGTGCGCTACCTGTCACTCTTCCCGATCTACAGTCGAGTATTCTCGGAGAAGATATGGCAGGCAGGCAGGTTCCCCTCCGCGACAGGATAAGACCGATACTGGTCATAATGATTCTTCTGATTGAGGCACTTGCCCTGGCAGGTCTTGTTTCAGTGGAAATAGAGCATAGAACTGCGTCTGCATTGCTGGTTACTCCCGCACGAGTGGGAGATTTTCTTGCGGCTAAGTGCATCACAGGAACAATTCTCGCAGTGAGTCAGGCATTTCTCTTTCTTCTTGCAACAGGAGGATATTCCTTTGATTGGCTGCTGGTTTCATTTCTAATCCTTCTGGGAGCAGGTATGGCTTCTGCCGTAGGTATGCTGTCCGGAACAGGTGGCAGAGATTTTATGGGTACTATGTTCCTGGGAACGATCTTTGTAATTCCTCTTATGATTCCTGCTCTTTCCATCATGTTCCCGGGTACACCATCAGTAATTATCAGGCTGCTTCCCTCATATGGTCTGGTTAAGGCAATGTACGGCGTTCTGGCAGACGGGATGGGCTGGAGTTTCGCAGCACCCCACATCAGAACAACCATTCTGTGGGATATCTTCCTTCTCGGATCCGCCTTTTTTCTTCTCAGGCGACTGCCCAGTTCGGGCCATCTAACATCCTACCACAAACAATTGGCGGCTAAATAACTTTGATGACACATAAAGTCAACCCCTTTTTGTCCTCACCTGGCTCAGTATTCTCCCAAAAATAGTAAG
>DAOWAG010000253.1 GCA_030634715.1 Candidatus Aegiribacteria sp.
ATCAATCGAGCAAGCAAAAGGGGTCGAACCTAACATCTAAACATTCCTTCCCTTTCAGGACAGATTGGATATGAGACCTGGCATCTGCATAGAGTATACTTACCTCTGACTCTGATTCTTGATTGTGCTAGAAAGGCTCGACTGGTGCGTAAAGATCTGTAAGTAATTCGGATTCGTCCTCTGTTTCTTCACAGTCCTTAACGTAAATCTCAAAGCAGGGAATGTTCAGCGGTTTGAATCCATTCTGCGGAATCCATGCGCCGTAGAGCTCACCCCATGATTTTCCAAGATCCTTGTATGAACCGAAATGTCTGGTGGTGGCATATAGACCACCCTTTATCTCACCGATCCCGACATCGCTGTTTTCCGGAAGTCTGATATCTTCCTGAACTGTTACACAAGCCTCGGATCTTAGTTCCGCTTCGGGGACCGATTCGGGATCGTCAAAGTACACACCCATCCACAGGGCATCCGATACTTCAATATTCTGTTCCTTAATAAAGGCAGCAAGCTTCTCGAATGCAGTGCCGATTTTGAAGTATGGACCAATGTGTTTAATACTCAGAACCTTCATCAGTTCGAGTGTTACTGTTTTTGCTTCCATGTTCCGGGCTCCTTTCTGAACAGGATTGATGCCTGATGTTTCTGAGGAATTATCACTTCTTGAAGTAGTATACAAATGTTTACGTTAGTTAACAAGTGCCATCCGACATCATGCAGCAATAGAAACCACTTTCAGTCAGTATTGCATATTTGAAGTTGTTAAAAAGGAAATCGTGTCTGCAAGTCCCGAATGCGGGATTGATCAGTTGAAGTATGCGGTGGCTCTAGAGTCGCTGCAATAAGCATAGAAACCACCGCATCTGGAATATCCGCTCAATTGCAGATTACTGAGTGTTAGTGGCACCCTTCGCTTTGTCTGAGTTGCATGGGTGGTTACTATCCGATCCATGACATTTCTGTATCTGTTCCTGGGAACATTCACTCGGTTTATCCTTCAGATTTTCCGGCTTTTGGCACGCTGTTTTGCTTTCGCACATGATGTATCTCCTTTCGAGGCGCATTTATTCGGGTTAACTGTTTCGCGTTGTTCAGACAGCTCAGTGAGCAGCTTTATTGAACTGTCAAGTTTTTCTCTGTTAAGGCTGTAATGGGTGTAGTAGCCGTCTCTGTAGGAAGTAACGAAGTCTTTGAGATGGAGAATTCTGAGGTGCTGAGAAACAGCGCTCTGGGAAATCTCAAGATGGCAGGCAAGAGAATTAACGCAGAGGGATTCGAAATCCCTGAGAAGCATGATTATTCTGAGTCTGTTCTTAACGCTCAGAACACTCATTACCTCAGCCAGTTCATCAAGGGAATAATCTTCAGTTTTCATTGATCTCCATTTCAGTATATAAGTATATACTAATATGGAATTCTAATGTAAAGGAATACCGACATGAAAGACTTCTTATCAACCCGAGGATTTCATTATAATCGGCGTTATTAGAATTAAGATCATGATGGCATTGCACTCATATCTCAGAAAGTAATACAATCCTGTGAAAGGTTTCTTGTAAATTTTATCTATTCTCTCATAATACTCTCGGGTTTCGCTATTCTCGAAAATGAACTTCCTGAAAATCCCGAAGCTGATTCATACATTATCATTTCGGAACAGCCCGAAGAAGCATCTTCTGCACTTGTTGATAGCATCCTCAGTTATGCCGTATCATTTCTAGGTGTGCCATATGTGTACGGAGGCATTGACAGTGGAGGATTCGACTGCAGCGGTCTGGCTTTCAGAGTTTTCAATGACTATGGAGTTCCTCTGCCAAGAACTGTCAGCGCTATGGAATTGGTTGGTGTGGCAGTTGATAGAGATGATTTGCGTCCCGGTGACCTGCTGATATTCGATAATCCTGTGCATACAGGAATCTATTTGGGAAATGGCGATTTTATCCACTGTTCATCTTATATGGACAGGGGAGTGGTTATAACCTCTATTACTCATTCAAACTATGCCCGAAGATACTCCTCCGCACGGCGCGTATTACCCGAGTAAAATTTCCCTGGTTTGGTTTAATAATCAGGAACAGCATTATGTAGATAGTGGATGACTCCTAATTGAATTCCCTCTTGATCTGACCCCAGGTTGAGTGTTCGAGAGCCGCAGTAGTTGTGTCAGTTATCTGAAGATTGCTGATATCCCAGGCCATTTCTGCTCCCGCTCCATAGGATGAGCTGGCTCGCGAATAGAAATCGAGGTAGAACTCCTCTCCACCTGCGAGTGGTATCAATACGCTGGTTGTCTTCTCGTCGTTGATGCGAATGAAACCCCAATAGTGGCTGTCGAATTCGATTGTATAGTAGTCAGCCTCCAATGGACTCAGACGGAACCAGATGACACAGGAGGATTCGCCATTGCTCCACCATCCGGAGTAATTCCATTCATCCAGAATGTTCACAATCATACAGTCCACAGAATCCGGTACAGTCATTGTATCGGAATACATCTGTGCTGTCTCACTTTCACTGTATGGACCGTAGGTGCTGGCTTCCACATACGAGTGCGCTCCCTCTATGTCAAAGGACCAGTATTCGTTTGCTTCCCACCCTTCTGGAAGCTGGGTGAGATCCCAGTTCCAGATGGTGCCGGCAATGCAAGTGAAGGTTATAAAGAATGCTAATACAATGGTTTTCATAATATTCTCCATATCAATCCAAAATGGAATATCATTATAAAGATTGGCTAGCGGAAGCCCCCTTATCATCTGCCCCGGGAACTTTCTGCTTCAGTCCTTCAGAGCTCGAAGGCTGAACATGACCGGCAGGGCA
>DAOWAG010000387.1 GCA_030634715.1 Candidatus Aegiribacteria sp.
CTCTTGCTCTTCTGACTGCCTCGGCCACAGCAGAAACGGCTTCATCCTGACCGATAACTCTTCGATGAAGCTCTTCTTCAAGTGTGAGAAGACGCTGCTTCTCACTTTCCACCAGTCGAGTAACAGGAATACCTGTCCATCTGGATACTACCTCCGCAATATTATCGGCTGTAATTTCTTCGGAAAGCATGGATCCACTCTTCTGAAGATCCTCCAGTTTCCTCCTGAGATCTGATTGTTTCTCTTCAAGCTCATGGAGTTTACCGTAACGGATTTCAGCCACCTTTTCAAGATCACCCTCCCGTTCAGCGATCTTTGATACTCCTCGAAGGTCCTCTGCTTCCCGCGAAAGATCCCTGATTCTGTCTATGAGGTCTTTCTCATTCTTCCAGGATAATTCGAGAGCTGTTCTAACCTCTCCAAACTCGGCAAGCTCCTTTTCAATATTCTCGAGTTCATTTCGACAGCTTGAATCATCCTCTCTTCGCAAACCCTCCCGTTCTATCTCCAGCTGTATGATTTTCCGCCTGATTTCGTCAATTTCCTCAGGCATACTGTCTATTTCAATTCGTAGCCTGCTCGCAGCCTCGTCAACAAGGTCAATCGCTTTATCCGGAAGGAATCTGTCAGTTATGTAGCGGTCAGAAAGAGTAGCTGCAGCTATCAGGGCAGCATCCTGAATGATGATTCCATGATGGCTTTCATATCTCTCCCTCAATCCTCTGAGAATGCTGATGGTTTCCTCAACAGATGGTGGTCTGACCATAACAGGCTGGAATCTTCTTTCGAGCGCAGCATCTTTTTCAATATGCTTCCTGTACTCATCCAGAGTTGTCGCGCCAATACAATGCAGTTCCCCCCTGGCAAGAACCGGTTTAAGCATGTTGGCAGCATCAACCGCTCCTTCTGCTGCGCCTGCTCCAACCAGAGTATGCATTTCATCAATAAACAGAATTACCCTGCCTTCTGATGCAGCTATCTCCTTCAGTACTGACTTCAACCTTTCCTCGAATTCCCCGCGGAATTTCGCACCTGCAATCAGCGCTCCCATATCCAGGGACAGCACTCGTTTATCCGTTAATGTTTCAGGTACATCTCCTTCAGCGATGCGGCGTGCCAGGCCCTCAACAATCGCGGTCTTCCCAACTCCGGGTTCACCGATGAGAACCGGATTGTTCTTCCGTCTCCTGCCAAGAACCTGCATTACTCTGCGAATCTCGTCATCTCTTCCGATTACGGGATCAAGTTTTTCCTGACGAGCCATTCTCGTTAGATCTCTTGTGTATTTCTCAAGCGATTTGAAATTATCTTCAGAGGTTTCAGTATCAATCCTGGAAGATCCGCGTACGGCAGCAAGGGCTGAAAGGAAATCTTTCTCAGAGATACCGATGGATTCAAGCATATCAGATATCCTGCCCCCCGCTTTCAGCAGACCAAGGAACAGATGCTCTCTGGCAATGTACGCATCCTTCATTTTAAACGCGATGTGTTCGGCAGCGCTTAACGCCTTGATCAGCGTTCTTGACATACGTGGCTCAGTACCACCCTGAGTTTTTGGCAGAGATCCCAGAATCCCGGTGATATCATTTTTTATCCTGTTCCGGTCAATCTCCAGACTGTCGAGCACACCGGCAATAACGCTCTGTGAATCATCAATAAGCGCTGATGCAAGATGAACCGGGGCAATTTCAGGATTACCAGCCTCGATAGCAAGTCTGCTTGCTTCCTGTAAAGCTTCCTTCGATTTGATCGTAAGTTTTTCAAAATCCATCAGCCACCTCCTGTGCGTAACATATATAAAA
>DAOWAG010000393.1 GCA_030634715.1 Candidatus Aegiribacteria sp.
GATTTTATTCTGTCAAGCAATAGAGGAGTTATCAGCTGACGGGTGGTTGCCTGCTGCCGCTCTTGATGACAGTCATCCTGTCCGCGACCGGATTGACTGATTCGGGTGAAGATGAACCGATACCAGACAATACAAGAGACAGCATCAATGAGATTATACCTGAATCATTCGAACCCGAAATCCAACTTATTGTAAAAATGAACCCTACAGGTGCTCTCCTGCGCTCAGCTGTACTGCCCGGATGGGGGCAGTTCTACAATGATAAACCGATTAAAGGACTTCTATTTGGTTCAGTTGAACTGGGATTGCTTTCGTGGCTGATAGTCGAACACCTGGCGGCTGAAGATGCCAGACATTCCGGTGATGAACATGCTTATGAAGCACACAGCCAACGAAGACTTGATCTGATCTGGTATACATCTGCTGCCTGGCTTTTCGGTATGCTTGACGCTTATGTGGATGCATACCTCTATTCATTTGAAAGTGAGAATGAGGAATTCGAGAAAGAGACCGGTATCGGCGTGTCGATCTTCTTCCGGTTCTGAAAGGGAATAAGGAATGCTTCTGAGTGTATTACTTATGATTGCAGGTGAGGAGACTAATCCTGACCTTGAATTGCTCAGGAAGGCAAAAGATGGTGACCGAGAAGCATTTGGGGAATTATTCAGAAAATACGAGAAAAGGGTCTTCAGAGTGGCCAGACGGATGTGCGGAAGTGATGATGAAGCCTGGGACATTACTCAGGATGCGTTCATCAGAGCCATGCAGGCCATGGACAGATTCGATACGAAGTATAAATTTTTCACATGGATATACAGGATTACTACTAATCTTGCGATCAACTACTCGCAGAAAAGAATGAGAAGGCGAGAAGTGTGTTTTGACGAAGGATTCAGCGCCGATGGACAGCAGGTTGTCCAGGATGACGTAGCTGATAGAACCGCAAGTGAACAACTTATTAGATCGGTTGAGAAGGCTGTTGAAAAACTTTCTCCTGCGCTGAAAGTAGTCTTTGTGCTACGGGTTGATCAGCAGCTCAGTTATTCAGAGATAGCTTCCAGCCTTGGAATTGCGCTGGGTACAGTCATGTCAAGGTTGAACAGAGCTAGAGGGAAAATAAGGGAAGAAGTCGGTTCAATGCTGGGGGAATGGGAATGAAATGTCCAGATTTTGAGATTCTGATGTTGATGCTTGACGGTGAATTACCCGAGAACCAGCTGAAAGAAGTAACCGATCATGTTGAGTCGTGTCGTGACTGTACTCGAATTATAAGATCCCAGGAGCATATTGAAACTTCATGGAGAGATAATTATAAATCTCCGGGTGATGCCCAGTTCAGAAGATTCGAACAGCAGCTTTTCGAAAAGATGCATCATCATTCAAGCCGCAAATGGTGGACTGTTATTCCCATAGCCGCCAGCATAGCTGCAGTTCTCCTTGGTGTAAAACTCATTATTTCCGAAAAGCCGTCAATAGAGAGCCCCCCTGGCTATACCATGCATGCGACAGAGGAGAACCAGGTTGTCGCAGGACGCTCAGAACAGATGGAAGATACATTTTCTCCTGATATTCCTGAAGCTGAGTCTGGTGTTGATGCGATGATGTCTGAAACACCTTTGGAAACTCAAGTATATCAAACCTCTGATATATCAGTGGAAACTGATGCTCATTCAAGAATGTCGACTGTTGGATATACCGGATCGGATACCGACAGGGAGATATCTGAACCACCTTCAGGAAGTGAATTGGAAATGTCACCGAATGCTTTCGGAACC
>DAOWAG010000373.1 GCA_030634715.1 Candidatus Aegiribacteria sp.
CAGTTCAGTATCCGCTCCAACGAATTCAGCAATTATCTTATGGGCGCGATCATATGCATCAGTACAAAGCCTTGATTTGAATCCGGTTCCTCGATGAACGCTGGAGTAGAATGACGCCAGTTCCGTGACAGCATCCACAACCGGCACAAGTGGTGGTGTACTGGCAGCATTATCAAGATTCACATAACGCACCATGCTTCCATCCAGAAGCGGAACCTTCACATTAAGACCGTATATACAATCGCGCATTTTTCTTCACTCCGATATTCACATGATTGAAATGTAATCCACTGGTTCGGGAATTATAAATGCTAAGCCCTTTTGAGGAAACCAGTCGCAACGCTATTCTGAAAGATCAATACAGCAGATAATACCATCCTCGTTGTTGCTGATCCAGAGATTCCCTTCAGTATCAATTGTAATCCCCGCAGCCGAAGATACGACATCTCCGCTAACGCTCGACACCATCCTTCCTGCTGAATTATAGCAGTGCACAGGTGTTCTATAATCATCGGTTGCCACCCAGATCAAGCCTTCCGAATTCCTGGCAATGTCTCTCGTTCCACTGGCACTCCCGAATCTTGTACTCGCGATCTGTCCATACAGACCGGGAAGTGAATATCTGTATGTTCTATTCTGTGATCTTGATGAGAGATAAAGATCATCCATGTGGGCTGCAAGTCCCGTCACCGATGAAACAGGATTACCTCAACCACCACACATGCTTGTCGATCCCTTATAGATACCATCGGGAGTGTACTGGTAAACGTACCCTGTAGTACCGTAATCCCAGAATCCCACAAGAAGGATGTTATGTTCCTCACTGAAAGCCAGACCAGTGGCTCTGAGACTTCCGGAGTGACTCAAGGTGAAGGATTCAACCACATCACCTGTTGATGTATTGATACTGTAAATCGAATTGGAAGAAGCATCAACTGCCCAGAGTAAGCCATCGCCCCAGGCAAGACCGCTGATTGCATTACCAGGAGCCATAATTGTACTGATTACAGTGCCATTATCAGCGTTGTTTTCATCCGATTCAGCCGAATTATCAGTACAGGAGCTGGAAAGCAGCGCAAGAATGATGAAAAGATAGAAGAGCATTCTCATCAGAACCTCCTAATCGGGTAATATACATCTCCTTTGATCTCCAACAACAATATCCGGCATCGGAAATATTGATAAGATGGAACCGTCAAGTATATTAGTGTTTCTATTATAGTAACTCCTCCATAGTGTTCCATTTTCAGGTAGAATCAGCATGGAACGGAGTACATCACAGGATCTGAGTTCACGCTTGAGATGGCCGCTTTCGACCGGTATACCTCATAGTCAGTCAGATCTGGAAGCAATGATTGCAAATTCTGGAAGGAATGATTGAAAATGTCAAAAGCACTCAGGAATAGAAATGAAGTCCCTCTGAAGGATCAATGGGCAGTAGAAGCCATATACGCATCAGAAGAGGAGTGGGAAAAGGATTTCAGCAGAACAGATACATTTGCTGACAGCTTCAAACCGTGGGCGGGAAGACTGAGCGAATCCCCGGAAGTATTAAAATCCGCTGTCGAGGAAATACTCTCACAGAGTAAGCTTATTCAGAGGCTTTCAACATACGCCAGTATGAAGAGTGATGAGGATCTGAGCAACTCGCACTACAGCGGTCTTGCAGCGAAAATCTCAAGCAGAACAGTTGAGGTGAGAACCGCTCATTCATTCTTTACTCCCGAACTGCTTTCAATATCTCAGAATACCATTGGATCATGGCTGGTAACTCCTGAACTGGCTCCTTATAGAATCTGGCTTGAGAACATTCTCAGATATCGTCCGCACACTCTTTCGGATAAGGAAGAGAAGCTCATCGCAATGTCAGGGGAGATTAAAG
>DAOWAG010000061.1 GCA_030634715.1 Candidatus Aegiribacteria sp.
AGTCTGTATTCCACTCTTGAGCCCTGTCTCATGTGCGCTGGACTCGCTGTGATTTCACGCATACCCTTCATTATCTACGGTGCATGGGACAAACGATTCGGAGCGTTGGGATCTGTTACGAATATCCTTGAGATGCAGAATCTTAATCACTATCCTGATGTAAAGGGAGGATGCCTTGCGGACAGGTCATCCCAGCTTCTAAAAGATTTCTTCCGCCAGGGTCGAACCATTGAAAGGGAATAATGACAGTATTACTGATTCTTCTCGCTTCTTTTCCTGTGAGGATCGCGGTTTTTGGAGACAGAACCGGTTCTCCCGACGATGTCGAATTTGAAATAGCAATTAACGCGATCGTGGAAATGTCTCCTGATATCGTACTTTCAGTTGGTGATTTCGTTGAAGGAAACGGAGATGTTGAGACCGCACGCGAGGACTGGGACAATATTCTCCCCATTCTGGAAAGACTAACCTTGCGATTCCCATTTGTTTACACTCCCGGAAACAATGATATATGGAACGATCAGACCGAGAATTACTGGAGGGAATACACGAGTACCGAACCATACCGGACCGAAGAGATATACGGAATTACTTTTGTCGTATGGGACACATCAAGAGATGACCATCTGTCGATGGATGATCTGGACACCATAAAAAGTCTCATGGAGGAGATTGATACAGACAACCCCTGGATACTTGTAACTCACAAACCTTTCTGGTTCATGTCCTATGAGGATTCAGCTGTTGTGAGTGATTTTAAGAAGCTCATGACGGAATCAGGACCTCTGGCGGTAGTGGGTGGACATATTCACCGCTTTGCCGCCGATCGCGAGGATGGTGTTCTTTACATATCAGCAGGACCTTCCGGTAGCGCGATTTGGGAGCCGGATCCGGAGCATGGCAGATTTACACAGTTCGGCTGGATGACGATCTGGCCTGATTCGGCAGCCTATGCCGTAGTTGATGCAAGAGGGATTTATTCGGAGACCATAAATACAGGCGAAGAAATGAATCTGTTCTACCTCTACAGGAATGAAATGTTTGCAGGAAGACAGCTTGAGATGGAACTGGAATCTGCGGTTCTCACATTACGCCCGGTAGAAGACCGAACAAGAACAGTCAGGTTGAGCATAGATGTGGGGAACTGGAACCTGCATCCTGACACTCTTGAGATAGAACTCATGGATGATCCTATTGAGCTCCATTTCACTCAATCCCCCGCAGGCAGTCCTTACCCGTCACCGGTCATAGCAGTAGACATGGAGTATGGTTCTCGAAACAGGGAATTGTCATTTGAGTATCACTGGCCTGTCCTTCGCACAGCAAATGCGTTCATTACGGAACCCGTTCTTGATGGAACAGCATCTCCGGGTGAATACAGAGGGATTCTTCAAACGAATTTCGCCAATCCTGAGGGACAACCCTCCAACCTGCCTGAAACAGGATTCATAGTCGCGAATGATACTGAAAATCTGTTTATTTGTACGGAAATGCAGGTAAGTTCGTCCGAGAGCGAAGATTACGCAGGATTCATCTTCAGTTCGGGAGATTCCTTCTACTGGCTCAGAGTCTGGCGCGACGGTACGACAGAAGCTCTTATCATTCCCCCTGAGGGAGAATGGGAGGATTGGGAAGAGGGCTATTCAATTGTAATCGAGACAGATGGTTCCGATTGGTGCTTAGAAGCTGCCTTTGACATTTCGCTGCTTGATCCCGAAGAGGATTTTGTTGGTCTGCATCTGTACCGAGTAGTGGACGACGATTATGCAACATGGGTCTATCCAATTGAGTTCGATGCCTCAACAATGGGCAGAATCTGGCTCGAGTAGAGAAGATCCGGGGACATGCAGGCTCTGCTGCGTGTCCCCCATAAACCTGGCTCTGCTGCGTGTCCCCGGTTTAGAAATGTTTAGATGTTAGGCCCGGCTCCCAAGGTGTTTTCTGAAGATTTTCGAGAGTCTGTCATCATCCTCGCTCGCACCGAACAGCCAGAGCATTTCCACTTCATTCTTTTTATCATGCGAGGAGAAAACAGTAAGGTGACAACCATGTTCCGCATAGTCCTCTGAGAAGAGAAGACCCTTCTTCAGAGAGTATGCCTCGACAAAGCCCTCTTCCGGTGTCTCCGCCCTGGCCCAGCCACCGACACATGACCATGATCCAGCGTGCTTCCTTCCCTGTCGAAGGAGCGGTTCGTTCTGATATGAGAGCACCGCATTCTCATGTTCTCCTCCCGGAGAGAGGAAACCACGGACATCGAATTCTCCGCCAAGATAGGCTTCATGAAGAGCTTCCGGACAGAATGTGGTTCGGATAAGCGGTACGCCGGGAAGCATAGATACTCGCCAGGTCAGTAATAATGAGCCGTATCTCTTGTGATCTATTGTCCAGCTGAGTTCCCAGCCATGTTCCGTCAGACCATCTGTTTCAAGCTCGAACTTGCTCCATTCAGGCTTAAGCGTATCGAGTCTGAAGGGTTTCTCTCCGGAAGCGTTTACCCTGGGAATGATTCCTCCGAACCATGGTTTCTCCCAGGCGAAGTCCGAAGGCCCGGGATGGGAAGACATGAGGAATTCAACATCGTCCAGTTTAAGGCTGAATACATGACCGAATTCCGTCGGGTCGATCAGAGCCTTCATCCTTCCGTTACTAAGAGTAAGGATTCCATCGTCCTCCGTAAGTTCAATGGACTTTTCTGCCTCCGGAATAATCTTCACAGGATAGATAATCTCCCTCTCCGCTAAAACCAGTCCTACGTCATGGAAGCCATGGCCGGTTATTTCCGCGGAGATGGAAGTTCCTTTGAGGACCGGTCCCTCAGAGAGTACTTTACCGTCGAGAGTAATTGCAGCTTTACGCTTTCCCAGCAGGTGGTGCGATAGCTGTACTTCCGCTCCATCCCGCATGACAGGAGTAATATTGTGCTTGAAAAAACCGAATCGCTTCTCCGTTTCTCCAAGTTCCCAGCCGAGGGATTGAGCTCCCCTGAACAGGCAGTCAAAATCACCATCCAGAACAAGCATCTTGAATACAGGTGATTCAATTGCGTCTCCAGGTTCAATAACGATTTCAGGTGTTTCAGGTTTATTGTAATGAATTCCGGACCAACCCGCGAAGTAAACCATCATCGATCTGTTCTCTCCGGAAATAGCGAACCATGGAGCACCGAGATCATCAACTTTCCTTGGTAGATCTTCTTCATAGTCGGGTATCTGATTGTATATCCTTCTGCCGGTGTAGATACCATTTTTAAAGGGTATAGCATCGCATTGTGACTCGAAAAGATGTCCCCCGCCCCAGGTCGTCATGAATTTGATCTTCTGGATAGAATCTGTTCCATTACTGACCGAATTACCCGCTGCGATGAATCCTGCATGGTCAAGCCGGAACCAGCATTCATGTTCCATTTCCGGCCTGGTTGGCCAGACGGTGCTTGCATGAATAACATTCCCGTCAAGCTTGAAATCGTACTGCTGATGAGGAAGGTCGGAATTCCAGTAAGGCGGACCAGCGTAAAGTCTGAATCCTCCCAGTCTGGATGGTCTGTCATCCATGCTGCGTCCCCAGATGGCCGCCCAGGCTCCGGTTCTGGCAACCTCAACAGAAATATCTCTACCGATAATTACTGCTGATTTTCTTGTGATCCTCGATTCAGGAATGCCTGTAAACGGACCGCAAACAAGTATGAGTATTTCCTCGGCTCCACATTGATCGAACAGCTTGAATCTGATCGCCAGTTCGTGCACTCCGCCGGACAGCTCAGGGAGAGGAATTCTTATCCTCTGAAAGATGCTTTCCTCAAGAACGAACTTCTTCTCCTGGAATTTTTCACCGTTCAATGAAGTCAGTACTGTCACGGAATCAGCGTCAGCAAGTATCTTGAGGTCGAGTTCAAGTTCACTCTGATCCTGCCGGATCCGCCTCACAGGAGGAGAAAGCAGCGATACAGGTTCTTCAGCTCTTATCCCGAGCCCTATCTCAAGGGAGTTCTCTCCTGGAATGACCGCTGATACTCTGGGTGATCGATCCCTCTCCGGTACCGGTACTGCTACCGGCTCATGAACGACGAAAAAGCCTGAAGTCGCTTCATCCAGCGTAACCGATGAAGGAGCTGAAAGATATTCATGGGATTTCATATCAATGTTGAAAGGCAGGGAATCCCCTGCTAGAGTTATGCCGATTTCTCTGCCGAAGAAGATCTTTCCCTCTTCCCGCTCGATAGAAGCGATCAGACCGGGAGCGTTTATCCCGGACAGAATTCTTCCCCGTCTGTCAAATACAGCTTCAAAGAATCTATCTTTGATCACGAATCGATATTTGAAAATTTCCCTGCCTGAAACTGTTCGCTGTTCATCCAGTTCTCCTTCCAGCTCTCTCTCGAAAACATCGTACCATGATTCACCGTCAAGGAACTCCCTGAACTCCGGTCTTCCTATCATGAAAGGCATGTAATTCTGCATGTAGACCATGGTGTCAGGCACCCAGAAGAAGCCAGTCTTTTTGTAAAGGGGCATAGCCTTGAGATTGGCAGGCCATGTATGAAGGTCAATTCTGTAGTAGCCCTTCTCTGCAGTTCTCTCCACAGCGTCTAGAAGGAGTCGTTTGCCAATCTTCTTTCCGTGCAGATCCGGGACGACATTTACAAGAGCGACGTATGCAGCGTCCGGTTCCCCACCATATGGTGTTGTGCGGCAGAAACCTACCACACGGTCTCCTTCGAGGGCAAGCACTGTAAAGAGCTTACCGGATGACTGTTCTTCCATTTCCACGCTCTCAGCCGTAAACTCAGAAGCACCCAGGAATCCAGGAGGCCAGCCTTCCCTGCTCTCAGCCCACATGGTTGCTACGGTCTGCGCATGATGGCTCTCATATATTTCAAGGATTATATTTTTTTTCATAACAGTTCTCTTTCATAACATCAGTGAATATTTGCACTGCAATTATATATCTGATTAATGATCCGGATGTACCCGTATTATTGATGAAGTGAAGATCAGTAGATCTGTGTGCCCTGTATACACATTATTTTCCCAGGAAAAGTGAACTCAGGCTTCGACCTTCATGAATTCGCTTGATGGCTTCAGCGAAGACTCTGGCAACGGACACGGTTTCAATCTTCTTCAGCGGACCGTTCACAACTTTCTCGGCAGTATCTGTGTCGAATTCAACGGTATCTGTGACGAAGAGTTTTGTCAGACAGCTGTCTTCTATCCGCTTGACTGCATTTCCTGAAAGAATCCCGTGTGTGACGAATGCGTATACATCCTCCGCACCGCGTTCAACCACTATCTCAGCGCACATGACAAGACTTTTTCCGGAAAGCGTTTCATCATCGTTCATGATGACGGTTCTGCCAGTTAGATCATCAGCGCCCTCAACGGTTCTTACATGAGGAGTTTCGCTATCGTCAATCCTCATTTTCTTTACATATCCCGTTACTATATCGGGAGTACCGCCTGCTTCCCTGATAGCTCTTGCAGCGTGCATCGCAAGAAAATCGTTATTCATGATGCTCCCGGAGTCCGGAGCGACAAACGCCAGTTTCTCTGTACCAAACGACAGTATTTTATCCAGAAATACACCGTCCGCATGAAGCTGATCCACCGGGATATTACTGAATCCCTGACTCTGAGGGCAGTGCAGGGTCATGGTGAGAACCCTGTCAGCCTGAACTGATTCAAGCAGGTCAAACAGCATCTTCGCGGATATAGGTATTCTTGGTTTATCCTTTTTGTCGCTTCTTGCGTAAGGGAAATAGGGAGTGACAGCCGTTATTCTGCCAGCGCTGTCTTTCAGAGCATAGATCATCTGAAGTAATTCGATGATATCACCTGATATTTTGCCGAAAGACACATCTCGATCCTGGAAGATCGACCTTTCACCGGACTGAATAATGAAAACATCCTTTTCCCGAACGGATTCACCGGTGAAATTTACCATAAGATTGCCATTGGAGAACTGGACGAATTCAACCGGTTCGGGTTCTATTCCAAGTATTTCACAGATCCGGATTCCAAGCGATTGACTTGATCTGCCGCAGCAGATAGCAATGTTTCCGAACATTCAGACCCCTCCATTCTCAAATAATAGAGAATAAAAAGTATACACCGGCTTTCATCAACAGTACCATACTGCTGGTCATAAACACAACCTCCAGGCCATGATTATGCACAGGAAATAGAGATGGTTATATTATGCCGATTGAGAGAGCTTTCGGGAAGTGCTGAAGTGAAGGTTTCTCAATTGAATATTCAGGATTGCATAAATACTAAATGCCGGAGGCGATTATGGATCGCAGAATACGTATTCTGATAGGGAAACCAGGTCTTGATGGACATGATAGAGGAGCAAAATACATCGCGAGGGCATTACGTGATGCCGGCATGGAAGTTATCTACACCGGAATTCGCCAGACACCGGAAGCGATAGCTAACGCAGCCATTCAGGAAGACGTGGATTTTGTCGGCCTGTCTCTGCTGTCAGGCGCTCATAACTATCTGTTCCCTGAAGTAGCCAGACTTCTCAAGGAAAAGGGAGCTGCTGATATCATCCTTTTTGGAGGGGGAGTTATCCCTGAGGAGGATATCCCGGTTCTGAAGAAGGCTGGATTCAAAGCTGTATTTACCCCTGGCGCTTCTGCGACTGAAGTTATTGACTTTATTCAGAACGAATTTCAGTCAGGGTAATTTTCAATGGCGCAGAACAGTCCGGATGTTAATTCGCATCAAGCGGAAATCGATGAATTCATCAATGATGTAAGGGAGAACAGAACCAGAGGTCTGGCACGAGTTCTATCTATGGTGGAAAACGGGCATCCATCCAGTTCCAAGATACTCCACTCTCTTTACAATCCGGACAGACTTGCCAGAACCATTGGTGTAACCGGTCCACCGGGAGCTGGTAAAAGTACTCTCGTGAACCTGCTCATCGATTACTGGAGAAAACTCGACAGAAATGTAGGGGTGATAGCAGTTGACC
>DAOWAG010000369.1 GCA_030634715.1 Candidatus Aegiribacteria sp.
AGAGCTTTTCAGAGAGCGGATGGGTGTGATTCAATGAAAGAATCTATTCGCATTCGCATCCAGTACTATGGAGGTCTGATTTCTCGATTGCTTTTTGGATTTACTGTTTATGGGTCCGAGAGACTACCTAGAACAGGCGGAGTTATAATTGCCTGCAATCATATCTCTGAAATGGATCCACCGGTTCTTGGTTTTGCGATTCCCAGGCCAATTGCATTTATGGCAAAAACTGAACTGTTCAGAAGCAGAACAGGTAATTTCATTTTTAAGGAACTGAATACTATTCCTGTTAACAGGACCGGAGTAGACACAAATGCTATCAGATCTGCAGTAGATTATTTAAGGAATGGTGTAGCAGTTGTTATTTTTCCGGAAGGAACCAGAAGCAGAGACAGCAGACTTCTTCCCGGAAAAGCCGGAATCAGCCTGATAGCATCAGCTTCAAAAGCTCCCATTCTTCCGGCATTCATCTGGGGAACTGACCATCCGCGAAAGGCGATGCTGAGAACCGGGAATCCATTCAGTATACATTTCGGGAAGCTGATTCCCAGCAGCAGGATAATGACTATCAGAAAGAAATACGGAGCGAAAGCGGTTGCGGAAAAAGTAATGCTGGCAATAGCCGAAATAGGTATTAATTCAAAATTGTATGCGAGTGATGAAACGATACTGATCAAATGAAAGGAACAAAGTGACAGGTAAAGAAGAACTTATCGTAGGTCTCACTCCTGAGGAGATAGAGGCCATTGAAGGACAGGACTACTCCCTGGCCGAGCGCGAGGAGCTGGAAAGAAAGTACGAGGAAAACATAGGTTCTCGGAATATAAAACCAGGAGCTATTGTTAGCGGGAAACTTCTTAGAAGAGTGGGAAAAGAAGTAATTGTAGATATCAACTACAAAAGCGAAGGAATTATTCCAATAAGTGAATTCGGGAAGAACGAAGAGATCATCCCTGGTGAAACCATTGACGTTCTTATTGAATCACTTGAAGATCAGGATGGAAGGGTTTCCGTTTCCAAGGAAAAGGCGCACTTCCACATGGTCTGGAAGGATATCAAGGAAGCTTACGATACGGGTTCCGAGATCATGGGAACCGTTGTCCGAAGGATCAAAGGTGGTCTCAAGGTGCGAATCATGGGTGTTGAAGCTTTCCTGCCCGGATCACAGGTTGCCCTCAGGCAGGTTCCGAATCTGGAAAACTTTATGGGTAATGAGTACAATTTCCGGGTAATCAAACTCAATAAACGTCGTCGAAATATAGTTGTAAGCAGGAGACAGGTTCTCGAAGAAGCAAGAGCTGAACAGAAAGACACTCTCATCAAGGAGCTTGAAGAGGATCAGGTTCGCGTTGGAATCGTCAAGAACATCACGGATTTTGGAGCATTTGTTGATCTTGGCGGAATAGATGGACTTCTTCATATCACGGATATGAGCTGGGGACGCATTCGTCACCCTTCACACCTTCTGGCAATTGGTGATGAAATTGAAGTCAAGATTCTGAAATTCGATCAGGATCGTGAAAGAATCTCTCTGGGGCTCAAGCAGCTGCTGCCATTTCCATGGGAAGGTGTCCAGGAAAGGTTCCCTGTTGATCGGATAATCATGGGTAAAGTAGCCAGTATTACCGATTATGGAGCGTTTATTGAGCTGGAGCCCGGTGTTGAAGGGCTTGTGCATATCTCCGAGATGTCATGGACAAAGCATATCCGACATCCATCCAGAGTATTAACGGTCGGAGATGAGATAGAGGTCATGATTCTGAGTGTAGATGAAGAGGAGAAAAAGATCTCACTCGGACTCAAACAGACTCTCGACAACACATGGGATACAATAGATGCACGTTATACTGTTTGCACTGGAATTGAAGGTAAAATTCGTAGTAGGATTTTATTGGGTGCTGGCGTTGAGATTGGGGATGGTATTGATGGCCTTG
>DAOWAG010000362.1 GCA_030634715.1 Candidatus Aegiribacteria sp.
GGGTTGACAACAGTATTCCTGACGATTTCCTGCGAACGAAGTTCACTCTGAATGCTTCTGCGGGAAATGGTTGAAGCCTCAGGATTGTACTCATAGATAACATTGACCGTAAGGCTTGTAAGAACTTCGATAGTCCTGCCTGCAGGATTCCATCTCACAGGATATATATCAACATAAGCCACCGGAATTCCCATAACAACACTTGAATTGATGAATTCAACGGATGTTGCGGGAACCGATTCGGTCGATGAGTATATCTCAGGATTCGGCTGCAAAGGCTGAATTTCCTGATCTACGGAAAGCGGAACCGGAAGTATGGATGGTATTACAGTGAATCCGCCACGGATGTCTGAGTACTCGGCATCGATGATCTCGATACCTGTCGCAGCACATCCTGTAGGAAGAGCTATCTTTTCGGTATAGACCGGAAGGCTTGGAGCACCAACCTCACCAGTAATACGCATTCCGATACCTGTTACAATAGTATAAGGTCCTGTCTCTTTGATTTCTATCGCGGAAGCATCGACAGGTATTGTGACGGTCATTTCAGCTGCAGATACAGTAAACGCCGTCAGAAGTAGAACAACAAGAGCTAATTGCTTCATTTTCGTCCTTTCAAAATTTCGGAAATCCTGTGATTAGGATTTCTCATTTTAAGTGGTGATGTATCTTATATTTAACCGCACCAGTTGCCTGAAGAATAAAACAATGCACTAATACTTAACACCATGTTTTCCGTTTCAGTTCCCTGAATTACGGAAAATCATTTGTGAAGAACGTTAAAAGATATCCGCCTGGAGCATATCTTCTATAATTCCTACTATATTTATATCAATCTGTTCTGGGGAAGTCCATACTATGGAATCAGAAGATGCTGCTTCGAACTGAAAAACACTCTCATTATCGATACGGCAGATGAGGTAATCCACTCCAAAATACTCATTAGCCATTCCGGCTCTGTTAATTGCTGATCCTGCTCCAAGATCCAGCGGATCAGAGTATACAGCAATCTCATCCGAGACCATTGTGCTGAGAATATGGATAAATTCTCTCGAGAGGGTCGTTCCATTCTCTCCGGGGAAAGTGGATACGGCCACATGAACAAGTGCCGCTTCGGTCGTGACAACCTCATCCCAGTCGACGCCAGTTGGAACAATACCGGCATTCTCATCTGACTCGTCAGATGCATCATCGCCAGAATCAGATAATACATCAAGGAAGAGAAGTCCTCCTAGCACGACAACAATTCCAATTACTATATAAGTCGTTGAGATTGAACCGCCGTCATCATCTCCGCCGCTACTCGGATCTGCGGCCATGACAGGGCAGGTCAACGTGAAGAGCGATACGAGTAATACAGATGCTGCTTTTCTAAAACCTGCTGTCATCGCTATCAGCCTTCTTCCTTTTACTCATCCTCTGTTTCTACCTTAGCCATAATACTTTCCTGAATATCTCTAGGAACCGGTTTGTAACCTTCATAACTCTGGCTGAAGCTGCCTCTGGCCTGCGTAAGTGATTTAAGTGTGTTTGTGTACTGGAATAGCTCGGACTCGGGGATGGATGCTTTAATAACCTGGAATGCACCTTCGGCTTCTATTCCCTGTATTCGCCCTCTTCTGGTTGTCAGATCACCCATGACATCACCCATGAATTCCTCTGGAACTGTAACTTCAAGGCTTACGACAGGTTCAAGAAGACTCGGTCCCGCATTCATCATTACGTTTTTGAAACACTTTCTTGCTGCACGCTTGAATGCCATATCCGAAGAATCAACAGGATGATAGGATCCATCAAACACTACTGCTTTGATATCCACTACTTTGCTGTTTGAAATCGGACCATTTTTCATAGCTTCCACAATACCCTTTTCCACTGCGGGAATGAAGTTGGTTGGTACATTACCACCGACTACTTTACTCTCAAATTCAAATCCCCTGCCACGGGGAAGCGGTTCAAGTCTTATGAATACA
>DAOWAG010000375.1 GCA_030634715.1 Candidatus Aegiribacteria sp.
CATTCCAACGATGAGATTGGGTGAATCAGGTAACGGAAGTTTTTCAAGTATCCCGGCCAGCCTGGTCGGGTTTAGCTTGCCTGCTCAACCAGCGCAGGGGCCGTAGTCCGTGAGACGTATCATCTTCCCTGAAGGAAGCGATCGCTCAGGTACTTCGCCGCCCTGCAGTTTACTCAGGAGGAATTCACAATAGGTCTGCTGATGCCTGTTGTGATGGAATGGGACGCATTCCGCACAATTACCTCTTCGTTTGCAGTCAGAGGGGCATGGGCAATTCTCTCCATCGTAGAGCTTGAAGTCGTTCAAAGCATTCCGTTCCATTCGGGAGAAACATATCAGATCACTGCTAAATATATGGAATCACTTTCTGAATAGAAACAATCAGTTAAAATCGTTATCCGAAGGTGTGAAACTGCGGTCTTTTTTCCGCAAGCTTTTCTCTCTTTTCTCCTGAAGTCTCTTCCTTCTTGATGCTCGAGTCGGTTTTGTTGATTTACGCTCAACTGGTTTCTGAGCTGCCAATTCAAGCAGCTTGATCAGTCTTTGAACTGCATCATCACGGTTCATGGTCTGTGACCGATAGCGTCTTGCGTGGATTACAAGTAAGCCTTCTCCTGTGATTCTGCTGCCGCCGATCTTCCTCAGTCGGTTCTTTACAGTTTCGGAAAGAGATGGTGAACCATCAATGTCAAATCTGAGCACTACTGCGGAGGAGGTCTTATTGACCTTCTGCCCTCCGGGTCCACCTGATCGGGTGAACTCGAACTCAAGCTCGGTTTCACTGATGCTGATGTTTTCCGTTACCTTAATCATGTTGCTGTCTTCGCTTGTTCATACGCTGTTGACCGGTTTCAATTTCTCCTGCATTATGTATATAATCGTTCAAGAGGTTTATAAAAGAAAGGAGCGCTTATGAATCCTGTTGCCCTTCTGATTGTCGGCATATTCATTCTTGCGGGTGTCATTATATGGATGGTTCTCATGCTTGAGAAGAAGAGAACTTCAGAATGGGAATCAATATCACAGCGACTGGGCGCGAAATTCACTCCCAAAGATACAGAGAAACATACTCGCTTCCCTTTCCGACTCTTCAGCAGGGGAAGCAAGCGGAAAATGAAAAATTATCTGGAGTGGGAATCGGAAGGAGTAAAGGTTCATCTGGCTGATTATCACTTCACAACCTATCAAACTACCGGTCAAGGACGTTCATCAAAGGTTCATAAGCAGACGATTTGTATTCTTGAAAAAGAAGGGCTTGATCTGCCAGTGTCCTTCATCCGGGGACAGGTGGCTTTGTTTGACTGGGTCGGAGAAAAATTCGGTGCTCAGGATATAGATTTCACGGATGACCCCGAATTTTCAAAAGCATTTGTAATCAAGGGAGATGAAGTTCGCACACCTCAAGTACTCGGACATGAATTGAGGCAACACCTTCTGCAGCAGAAGAAGACTTTCAGGACTCTCGAATTGTGCGGGAATGCCTTGATGATCAACTTCGGGAAACGGAGAAAACCGGAAGAATACGCTGACTTGGTTGCTATCGCGATGCCCATTTTCTATATGGTCAACAGCAGATCAGCCTGGTAGATCTCTCAGGATCTGATCATCTGACCCGGTAGTTAATCCATCCCCCGAGCAGAATAAGCGCAGCTCCCGCAAAGACAGCAATATTCGGTACAGAGCTGAAGAACGTTATCTGCCAGATCATTGAGAAAACCACACTGAGGTAGCCGTATATCGCCACCTTGCCACCTGGAGCGTATCTGTATGCCGCAGTCATGAGAAGCTGTCCTGCTGCTCCGAAGATACCAATGCATATCAGGAGGATGAGTGATCGGGAATCCGGTATTACTCCGTTTCGAATAACAACTGGCAGAAAGA
>DAOWAG010000100.1 GCA_030634715.1 Candidatus Aegiribacteria sp.
AACGACTATTCTGTCTCCGAGAGTCATCGCTTCTGCCTGATCATGTGTGACGTAAATCATCGTTGCTTCAAGTCTGGTGTGAAGACGGCTTAATTCGTTCCGCATCTGTACTCTGAGTTTAGCGTCTAGATTAGAAAGAGGTTCATCAAAGAGGAACACAGACGGATGTCTGACGATTGCTCTGCCAACCGCGACCCTCTGGCGCTGACCGCCTGAAAGCTCTCTTGGCTTCCGATACAGGTAATCCGAGATTCCCAGTATTTCCGCTGTTTCCTTAACATTTTTATTAATCAGTTCTTTAGACATCTTCTTCATTCTCAGAGAGAAGGCCATATTATCAAATACAGTCATATGAGGATACAGAGCGTAATTCTGAAAAACCATAGCAATATCTCTATCCTGCGGCTTCTTATCTCTGACAGACTGATTATTTATAAAGAGTTCTCCTGTTGCAGGCTCTTCCAGTCCTGCAAGCAGCCTGAGTGCTGTTGATTTACCGCAACCGCTGGGCCCCACAAGAACAAGTAATTCACCATCCTTAACCTCAAGATCAAATTCAGCGAGTGCAAGAATATCTTTCTGATAGATTTTACTGATTCCTTCAAATCTCACCGACGCCAATAGTTACTTCCTTTCAAAACTGCTCAGTCAAAAATCAGAATAACAGAAACCAGATGATCTCTGAATGCTGCAGTTTCAGGATTCTCCAGATCCCTGATCCACCTGTACCCGTTAACAAGGAATGTGTACCTGTACGAACCAGCGGTTAATTCACTGATATCAAAAGTCCAGAATCCGTTTTCCTGTTTTCTCATCCTGCCGATCAATGGATCGATTAAACCTCCGGGGCTTTCAATCCCACCCCATTCGTTCCAGTCAGAAATTACCTGTACGGAGATGGCTCCGGGCATCCAGAGTAGAAGCTCCCCGCCCTGTTCCTGTGGTTTTTCCATAGGAACAAGGAGAGAACATCCTGAAATAAGAACCACCTGGATCGCGATCAGTAATGACAGCTTATTTATCAATGCAGAAGCCCTCTCAGGTTTATAATCAGAATCACGTCGTTTCCCTGTTCCCAGTGAATTCCAATCAGACCAGACACCGGTCCAATAGCAGTCGAGATATCCAACCTGCACGCGGGATTCATACTACCGTCAACATCCGCGGAAACCGTCAGTTCCGCAGAAACATCCTCCCTTGGTGTGCAGGATGCTATTCCTGTTAATCTCGTACTGTCTTCCAGAATCTCCATTCTTAATCCAGCTGAAGCAAGGGGATCAGCCGTGCCGGCCCCGAACACTGCTCTGTAATCTCCATCAGCGTAAGCGTCAAACTCAATATCCCAGATGACCGACGATTCGGATACCATTGCTGCGGTGGCTGATACTCCACTTAGGCTATCACTGTTAAGATCAAGCATACCGATTATTCCAGCGCTGGCGATGTACCTTGCGGATCTAAGATATGCTCCCAGTTTGAGTAATCTCTGACCTGGAACAAAGGCATCTCCCGGAGCTGAGAACTCCTCTCCGGCAAATGAAATCGCAGGAACAATTTCAATTTCTCCCCAACCGGTAGTGAATGGGCTGAAATCACGGATTTCCCCTGCAACTGCCCATTTACCCTTCTCTCCTTCAGCTCCCGCGATAATCACCCATGGTTCGAAATATCTGAAATCACTTCTGATAGATAGAGCATTCAGTACAATGTTATTATCCAGTGGAGATTCCGAGGAATGATAGTGTACCCGAGAATACGAAATGCCGGCAAAACCCATCCATGGTGAATGAATATTCAATTGTGTAAGGGTGTCAGCACCTGTTCGCTGAATTAAGTATTCTCCATTGAATCCCAGAATTCCTCCGCTCTGAAAACCGTATCCCTGCAGAGAATCGATATCCACCCATCCCCATTCCACAAGCGGTTCCCTGAGACCCGGAACAAATGGCTGTCGATCATGGAGATACAGGCCTGCGCCAACCCATGGAGTACCTGGCCATTTCACCGATGCTCTGGCTCTGCGAAAAATAAATGTTCCCGTAGAATCACTATTGAGCGCACCGGTAATGAGAAAATCAACTTCTTCTGATTCTGCCATTAAGCTAAGTGCCGCATCTAGGTAGGTACTATCAATTACAGGATGGTTTCCAGCCCATCTACCACTCCCCGTTGTTGAAACCAGGCATTCCCAGCCCATAGACCAGCCATCCGGTAATAAAGCGATATCGGAAGAATCGGGAGCCATCGACAGCAGAACAAGCAGAACGGAAACGAAAGCACTCACAAGAATCCTCCAGGAGAGAACGATATGCCCAGAACCTGTCTATTGTCATTATTCTGAAGCATGACAGTCCAGTCAACTTTGAAAGAATTGAAGTAAGCCGAAAGGCCGGCATTCCAGGATATTCCATCTGAACCAGATCTGACGGAAAGCCAGTCATTTATCACCAGGTCAAAGCCGAATGAAGGCCTTCTGTCTTTTACTGAGAAGTGCCCTCGGAATCCTCTGTGAAATACAGTTGAAAAACCGTAACCGATCTCTCGATCGCGAAGTTTCTCTCCGAACAGTCTTAAATTTGAACAATTAACACCGATTGCGACAGTCGGGAATATCGAGAATTGAAGTCCCAGCGAAGCTGAAAGCATATTCTCGGATTCTGTTTCATCAGTTAACGCAAATCCGAGAGATGCTCCAACAGAAATACTTGGTCCGAAGACACCCTCCATGAATCCCACAGGATCTCCACGAAGTGTTTCAGCGATACTGACAGATACGTCAAGAGTATCAGGATCTGATTCGGATCGAGTCCATCCCAGTCCGGCTCCATAGTGATACGAACCGGCTTCTGTAGCTGCAACAGCATAAATGCCATTGTTATCCGCATCACTTGCGACCGCATATACAGCGTATTGAGTATCCGTAATACGAACGAGTCCAGCGGGTGCATAAAGACAGGAAGCGGCATCATCAGAGTATGCGTATGGATAGCATGCAGACCCGGATACTCCAGGACCGGGCGCAAATGAGACTAATGACACAATAAGAAGTAGAATCAGTACGCCCCTCTTCCCCTGAAGATAGTAACAAGTGTTTTCATCAGAATTGTAAAATCAAGCATCAGTGACTGATTTCTAATGTAGTAGTAATCATATTCCAGGTTATCGTGCAGGGGAAGCTCTTTTCTTCCCATTATCTGCCACATTCCGGTCAGGCCAGGTTTTACATCCAGCCTGTGACGCTGCCATGCGTTGTACTCTTTCACGATAAAGGTCATCTCGGGTCTTGGTCCAACAAGACTCATTTCACCCCGGATGACATTGAACAGCTGCGGAAGTTCATCAAGACTGGTTCTTCTGAGAAATTTTCCGGTTCGTGTAACTCTTGTATCATCCATGGATACAGGAGCAACCTCATACTCACTCGAGTCAGGTTTCATCGTTCTGAATTTCAGCAGAGTGAATTCCTTCCCCTTCAATCCAACCCTTCTCTGTTTGAAGATCGGTGATCCCTTGCCGGTAATAAGCAGAATCAGATACAGAACAGCCATCAAAGGAAAAAGAAGGACTGCCATGAAAAGGGAAATTAGAATATCCGTTGTTCTCTTTGTGATTTTGTGCAGTATCCCAGGCTCGCCGTAACCGATTTCAATTATTGGCAGTTTTACCAGATCATCCAGATCCGTTCCGCTGATGGCGATCTCAAACAGATCGGTTACAAGTCGAAAATGAACTTCATTACCGGTAACGTTCGATATTATGGAGAGCATTTCAGAGCGATCAAGTTCTGGTGCTGCGAAAAATACTTCATCCACCTTCAGAATATTAATCTGTTCAACCAGATCCGAAAGAGATGCAACAATTGGTATACCCTCAAATTCATCAATCCCGGTATCTCCCGGAGATACGACACCAATAATCTCCGGAGCCTTCCCCGGAAGTCTTAACAGGGCTGATATCACCCTTGAAGCAACTTCTCCCGTGCCAACAACCAGAATCTTCGATACTTCCGCAATGGGAGCTATGATCTGCGCAATCCTTCTTCCGATAAATCGAGTGACAGCAGCAACAGGGATTGAAATTCCGATAAACATGAAAAGCATTATTCTTGAATAATCCATTCGCACAAGATAACTCGCTGCCATCAGCGCAACAGCAAGATACAAAAGGGCTTTCATGAGTTTCTGCAGTTCACCAAGGCTTCCAAGGTATCGCTTAGGCATATAAAGTCCGGTTCGGGCAAAGGAGATCAGCCACAGTAGAGCAACAACCGGCAGAACCATGATATAGGTATTGAAAGAATGGTGAAATTCAGGCAGCATGGTTCTAAGGAAAGAAGTCCTCAGAAACCAGGTCAGAACGAAAGCAACCGGTATTGCAATCGCATCAGCAAAAACCAGCAGTACGCTGAGAACTCTATCTGCTCTTCTAACCGGTACGAATTTCATTCTGCCGCCTTTCCGGCGGTAAATATACCCAAGAGTATCCCAGAAGAAAGCGCACACCCACGCCATATTACAAAAAGAGGAAGAATGGGAGCAAGAGATGGTTCCTTCCCGGCGGCTATCAACGTTAGAGGAATCGAAGAGATGAAGATGCATCCGACCCACACTCCTGCGTACAATGGATATCCCATTAATGACAGTATAAAAACAACAGGAAGAAGCATACAAAGTATGATCTGAAGTTTCAGCGTGAATGGAGTGTAGGAGCCTCCCCCCGTCATGTTCGGAAACTTCCTGAGAACTTTTATTCTCCATCTGCCCCTTGATACTTTCATTCGGAAGTATGCTCCCCAGGTGTCTCTGTGTTTATGAGCAACAAGAGCATCCGGCTCAAACTTAAGACTCATGCCCATGGCTCTGATACGATACGAAAGATCTACATCCTCGTGATCGGGCATTGGGAACGACTCATCGAATCCTGCCACACGCTCCAGAGCTTCTCTTCTGAAGGCTGCGGAATAAGTGTCAACGAGATCTATATCTTCCTGTTTTGATAACAACCGGTATCTTTCCATAAATTCGATCTGCGCCAGTCTCTGTATAATCAGTGATCCTCCATTTGAGTAAGCACCTTTTACAGCATCAGCTCCTTCTTCAAGGGCACTGAGCATTTTTGCAGCCCAGTCTGCCTCAGGTACGCAATCCGAGTCGGTAAACAGTATGTACTCCGCATTGGATGATCTCCATCCTCTGTTCCGTGCGGAGGCAGGACCAGAGTGCGATCCTTCCACTATCAGATCGGCCTTCTCTTCTACCTGAGGAGGAAGGGGATTTCCACCATCAAGGGAAACGATAATTTGGAGATTCTTTCTGATTGACTGAGAATCGAGAGCCTCAAGGCATCCAATAAGCTTTTCGGAATCATTGTAACTTGGAATGATGACACTTGCTCGAACAGTCGAACTCGTGGAATCGTTCACTTCCGCCTCGAACTCCTGAAAATATATTTTCTGAATGTTG
>DAOWAG010000295.1 GCA_030634715.1 Candidatus Aegiribacteria sp.
AGATGATGGCCGATCCGACAGAGTCAAGATTCTTTGTGCTGAATGCAGACGCAAAACAACTACATACCCTGAGGAATAACAGAACCGGATAAATGTATTACTGCCGGTGACATTTTAAAGTGTCACCGGTATTTTGCTATATAGATTAATTAAACCAGGACGACAGGACTGATATGGAAGAGCTGGAGAAGAAAATCCAGAATCTGCTGAAAGGCAGGATTGTCTATATGGGGATTGGCAATATTCTCAGGGGAGACGATGGCATAGGTCCTCATCTCGTTGAGGTGCTTCGGAAAAGGGGGGCCAGCGTTGTGGATGCCGGAACCGTTCCCGAGAGCTACATAGGTCCTGTTACAAGGCTGGAGCCGGAAACAATAGTTTTGGTTGATGCGGTGCATCTGGGCTCGGAACCGGGATCAGTTGAACTGCTTGAAAGAGATGAAATTCTGAAGCATAACTGTTTCAGCACACACAACCTTTCTCCGGTTCTGGTAATGGAGCGGCTGGAAAACGAGACAGGAGCCTCAGTATTCATGCTTGCCATTCAACCGGCTACTCTCGAACTCGGAGCTTCAATCTCACCTGCAGTTAATCTTCTGTTGACAACCCTCCCCGACCTCCTCCCGGGGATGTAGCCTGTTCCGTCAACCTGGCAGTGTAATAATACAATGAAGATGGAATTAAATGAACATTGATAGCTCAAATGCAAAACAGAGATCAAGAAGATCCTCAGGCGGTAAAGTGGTTGTATATCTGGCAATCATCATTGTTCTTTCAGTATTCCTTCTGATCAGCACTTTCGGAGTTCAACTGGTTGATGATGGCTATTACTATCTGGAAATCGCTCGGAATATCTCATGTGGCAACGGTTTTACTTTTGACGGAGTAAATCGAACAAACGGTTTCCATCCATTATGGCAAATAATGCTTGTTCCGGTATTCCTGTTGACCCAGAGCAGGGGCATTGCTGCTCAGGCTGTAACCATGCTGCAGACGCTGCTTTTTGCAGCAAGCGGATTCGTTCTTTACAGGATTCTGCTTGAGAATACAAAGAAAATCCTCCTTTCAGTCGCAGCCGCTGCCTTCTGGCTTCTGAATTTCTGGTTCTGGAGCAAGGGAGCCCTTTCCGGAATGGAGACCGCGCTCCTGATCCTCTGTTACGGGATAAGTCTTCTTCTCTTTACCCGTACACTTCGTGGAATGTACAGCACATGGCCGCTTTCCATTTCCCTTATCCTAGCCTGCATGGCCAGGCTGGATTCACTTGCCCTTGTTTTCGGAGTCTGCCTGATCTTCATTCTTTCTGGAAGGTTCCGTGATGCCCTTCGCACAGGGCTTCCAGTGATGATCTATCTGATACTGTATGTGATAGTAAACAAGCTGTATTTCGGGGGAATATTCCCCATTTCAGGATACATCAAATCCGCTACAGGCAGTGAACTTCTAAGACAGTTGTTTGCAACCGGAGACACAAAGTTCTTTCAGCATGGAGTAATGAACTTTGTCAGTTATGCCACCATTGGAGGACGTCTTCCTCTTCCAATTGCGCTTGCTGCTATGGGCGGAGTTGTCTGGACAGTAGTATGGTTTCTCAGAACCTCATATACTCCGATCAGGGAACTGATGGCGGTTTGCTGGTGTTCTATTACCTGTCTTCTGCTTTATTACTCCTTCATGTACGATTCTCTTCTGGATATCTATACCTATTACTGGTTCCCTGTGATTTTCGGAGTAATGATTTCATCTGTTCTTCTATTATCACGAATAAGAATCAGGTTACTAAGACAGGGAATTGCGTGGTTTCTTCTCGCGGGACTTGTCGTTTTCAATATTGTGTATGCTCATGATCGCCTGCAGGGGTATTCATTTGTGATTCCTGATTCCGGCAGGCCTGAGCGGAATGGCGTGGATTTCCTGAACACACTTGATGATGGAACAGTGATTGGATCGTGGGATGCCGGATATGTTGGATATTACTGCAGACATCGGGTTGTGAATCTGGATGGTCTTGTCAACAACTACGAATATCAGACAATTCTACATAATCAGGGATTGGAAAAATACCTCGATATGCAGAAGATTACATGTATTGCAAACATTGATCATTTCACAGATACTCGCGATGTAATCGAACGTATGAAGGGATGGTTTCCGGCCTTTGAGGATTCTAGCGCCTTCCCCAATCCTGTATCACTCTTCTCAGTATCCGTGTATGAGAGCCGGTATGCATCCCGGCAATCCAGAATATTCTTCGTGTACTGCCGATCAGATACTGTTCAACCTGATAACTGAATTTCCAGAGAACTCAATAATATTCTCTCCAACGAGACTCTGGAGATCATCAGAATGAATTTGCCGCTCAGCTGGGGGTGAGCCGCTCCTCTCTGCGGGAGGCACTCTATACCCTGGCGCTGTTTGGGGTCATTGAGCAGCGTCCGGGGGTCGGTACTGTGGTCCGCGACCAGACGCAGGCCTTTTTTACCGGCGAT
>DAOWAG010000006.1 GCA_030634715.1 Candidatus Aegiribacteria sp.
ATGGCTCCTCCGGGTTCCGGTGATGCCATAATGGTGAACATGGTCACTGTAGCTTCGAATGAAATGACATCACCATCTCCGGAAACAGGATATCCATTTGAAAATCCTGTTGAAGCAGCAATTGAAGAATCTCTGCCTGAGGTTATCGAAGAACAGATAGTTGAACCACAGGAGATAGAAGACCAGGTACCTGATCATGTAGAAGAAGTTATAGAATAGCAGCCATTGCATGAGGACCAAATGGAATCACAGGTTCAGGATTCCGTGGAGGCATCCGAATTCGTATCTGTCAGCGGAGAAGGGACAGCAGGTTCAGGAGCCCCAGGGCCTGGAACGTACGAGTCAAGAGTTTTCAACGCCATAAGAAGAGGATACAGAACATCTGTGGAACCTGAAAGATCCTATCGGGTAATTTTCACAGTCCATCCGGATGGTTCATCTGAGATTGAGGTTGTCAGAAAGAGTGGAACATCAGCCTTTGACCGAGCTGTGGAAAGCGCATTGTCACGGGCGCAGATTCCACCGATGCCGCCTGGAAGAAGTGTTCCTGCGATCATTAATATTGAATTTCTTGGACCGGAGTGAACGCATGAGGATTACTGGTTTGTTAACGCTCTTATTGATTTGCATGGGAATTGGAACGGTACTGGCAACTGATTTTATTGCCATGACACCGGTAGGCGCTGAGTGCATTCCAGTTTCCATCAGTGTCAGCGGTGACAGAGAGCTTGCAGACATAGCGAGAGAGCAGCTGCAGGAGGATATCGATTTTTCCGGTCTTCTGATAACGAAGGATGATGGTTACGCCGAAGTAACTGTTGAGGTCAGAAATATATCAGATGGAGTAGAACTCAGGGCAGAAGTCTTTTCAGGGGGAGAGCCGCTTCTTGCCAGGAATTACTCCGGAAGCACAATATATTCTCTTGTACATGCGTTCGCTGATGATCTCGTATATGACCTTACCGGTGAAGATGGAATTGCTTCAACATGGATTTCATTTATAACCAGAACCGGATCCGGCTATGCTCTGGCAGTCAAATCCATGGACCCCAGGGCTGAAAGACACATCATGATGGATGATGAAGTTATCACAACTCCGGCATGGTCGCCTGATGGGAACCGAATAGTCTTTACATCCTTTCAGTCCGGCAATGGTGACCTGTGGTGCTACAGTTTTTCGGATGCTTCGGCAAGTAAAATATTATCAAGCCCAGGGCTCAACTCCTCACCTGCCTGGAGTTCCGATGGAGAATCGATCGCGCTGACACTTTCCAGGGATGGAAATGTGGATATATATCTGTTTGATCCCTCAACCGAAGAGACAAATCGACTCACGCTAAGAGGATCTATTGAGACATCTGCAAGTTTTTCACCCAACGGAAGACAGATTGTTTTTACCAGTGACAGAATTGGATATCCTCAGCTTTATATTATGGACAGTTCAGGCGGAACTGCCATGAGAGCAACTCGATCCCACGGATATTGTGACAGTCCTTCATGGTCGCCTGATGGTGACAGGATAGCCTATACTGCCAGGGTTGGAAATAATTTTCACATATTTGTTATGGACGCTGATGGTTCCAATATCCGTCAGGTCACATTTGAAGGATCTCTTAATGAGGATCCTGTCTGGGGACCTACCGGAAGGCATATTGCCTTCAGCAGTGATATGGATGGGCAAAGGGCTGTTTTCGTGCTGGAGCTAAACGGACTTACAGTTAGAAAACTTTCCAGGAGCGGAGAGAGTTACTGTCCGACATGGTCACCGCTTGGATTCAGATAATTCAATCATTTCTCCCATGAAAGGAACGATGATTATGATGAGAGTTCGATTGATTGCAGTGCTGACCGCATCCGTCATGCTTGTGCTTTTAATGTCAATCTCGGGATGCAGACCGGATGACACTATTCCGGGCGGAGATGATTCCACCACTGTTATTGTAGAGGAATTCACGGATACTCTTTCCGGAGTATGGGAGACCGATACGATATCCTCCGATATGGAAATGCTTCTTGTTCACCAGGAACACCTGACCGACGTCTTCTTTAACTACGACAGTGATGAATTGTCGCCTGAAGCTCTTGATATTCTTATGGAGAACTCGTCCTATATCCTGGAAACACATGGATTCAGAGTCCTCATCGAAGGTCACTGTGACGAAAGAGGCACAATAGACTACAACCTTGCTCTTGGAGAAAACAGATCTCTGTCCGTTTATAACTATCTTGTTAATTACGGAATAGCATCCTCCCGCATTCAGTTTGTCAGTTACGGTAAGGAGCGTCCTTTTGATCCGGCTCATAACGAACAGGCCTGGGCATTCAACAGGAGAGCTCACTTCAGAGTTCTTCCGGAAAACTGATATGACTAGAGGGATTATTCCAGCGATTTTCCTAATCCTCATGTCTACAGGATGTCTCGGTTTCTGGGTTCATACTCCAAAGGAGATCGTTAACATAGAAGCCGGGCAGATGGAGATGCGGTATGAGATCGATTCTCTTAAGCTTGCTCTGGAAGAAAATGAGAACCTTCTTAGAGGACTTCAGGCTCAATCAAGTTCGCGTACATCTGAAGCGATTGCAAGACTGACAGAGCTTGCTGCCGAACTTGACCTGACACTGAGCAGGCTTGCCGGCACAGTTGGAGTCTCTGAGCAGGATACTGTTTCCGGACCCGATGCCCGACTTCTCTTTGAGGAAGCCTACAGGCAGTTCCAGCAGGGGATCTTTGAGATATCAGCACATGGGTTTATGGAACTGCATGAGAAATACCCGACCTCTTCTCTTGCTGATGATGCCCTGTACTACATGGCTATCTGCTGGGAGGCAGCCGGACAATCTCATCGCGCCATTGAGGACATGGTTGCCCTGTATTACATGTATCCGTCTTCGGAATGGGCTCCAGGGGCAATATTCAGAGCGGCTGATATTTACGGTGCCCACAGCGCCCCGTACGAGAGAGACCGTCTCTTTGACCTTTTACTGAATAAGTATCCGGAGAGTGATGAAGCTGCTCTTGTCAGGGAACAATACCGCTCTGAACAGATTGAATAACAACCTGTTCGCACATTCCACAAGGATGGCGGAAATAAGATTTCCGATTTTGGACAGCCATACTATGATCTTTGACGGAAACATTTTATCCGTGCATATTCGGCGGTTGCGCAATTACTGATTATTGATTGCGAGAGTGGCGGAATTGGCAGACGCGCCAGATTTAGGATCTGGTAAGCTTGACTTGTGGGGGTTCAAGTCCCCCCTCTCGCACCATTTCAAAGGAAAGAACAACTGATGTATGACATTGTGAAATCAGAAGAGAACAAAAGAACCGTATGTTTTACGGAAACATCCGATGGGATATCATCACATTTTCGTGTTATTCGCAAGAAGATTGCAAAGGATCTTGAATTACCGGGGTTCAGACCGGGAAAGGTTCCCAGATCTATTATTGAAAAACAGTACGGAAATATCATTAAGGCGGAAGTCGCCGATATCGTCAGGCGGGAACTCACTTCAGCAATGCTTGAAAAGGAAGATTGGATCCTTGATGATAACGATCCCGATGGAAAAATAGAACTGCCCGCGGAGGAAAAGGCGTACTCATTCGAATTGACATTTTCACTCTTTGAAACACCTGATCCCACTGGTATCGATGGAATAAGGATAGAACTGCCTTCACTTGATATCGAAACCACAGTGGAAGGTACGATCGAATCATTCCGTGAGAAAATGGTCAGCTTTGAAACGGTTGACAGACCGTCGGAAAAAGGTGATCTGGTGCTGCTTGAAGCAATGCTAGCTGGGGATTCAGGAGAACCACAGAAGCTCAGTATTAGAATAGGGGATTCACAGATCGGCACCGGTTTTGACGAGTTGGTTCTGGGAGCTGCAGCCGGTACGCAGTTCCAGGCCAGGATGGACAGTGATTCTGAGAACCACCTGCATCCTGTTCATAAGTTCAGGATAACGGAAGTAAGAAATCCTGTTCTTCCTGAGATTGATGATGAATTTGCGAAGAAAGCAGCTGACGTTGATAATGTTGAAGATCTCAGGAAAAAGGTGGAGGAAAGCGTCAGAAACCGCTACGATCAGGAGATAACTTATCTGAAAGAAAGAGAAGCAATTGACAGTCTTCTTGCAAGCAACCCCTTCGACCCGCCTGCTTACATGGTTGAGAACCTGACACAGGACTACCTGACAAGACTGGGAGAGGAAGAACCCGGTCAGGAGACCATAGAAGCGACAAGAGAACTGGCTCTGAAGAAGGTTCGGGAATTCCTCATACTCAGAGCTGTCGCTGTAAAGGAAAATATCGAAATTACTGAAGAGGATGTTAATTCTGAAAAGAATCCTGAAGAGTCGGCTTCATCAGTTCTGGACAGACTCAGAAATCGAAAAGCAGTGGAACTTATCATTGATCGTGCTGATATCATTGAAAAAGAGCTCCTTTCGGAGGAAGACAGGGATACTTCTATGAAGGAACCGGAATCACCCTGGCACTGGACAGGTGTTGAGGATGATGGAGCGGAATCGAATAAGGAAATAGCAGAGAAGGAGGAATAGTCCTGATGCCGTCCATAATACCGTTTGTTGTAGAACGAGAGGGAAACAGGGAAAGATCCTACGATATTTATTCACGCCTTCTGAAGGAGCGGATCATATTTGTAGGTGATTCCATGACCGGTCAGACCGCCAGCCTGATTGTAGCCCAGCTACTGTTTCTTGAAGGAGAGGATTCTAAAAAGGACATCAACATGTACATAAGCAGCCCTGGTGGAATGGTTTCATCAGGACTTGCGATTTACGATACAATGCAGTTCATCAACCCCCCTATAGCTACATTTTGCATGGGTACCGCAGCAAGTATGGCCGCGATTCTTCTGGCTGCGGGGACAAAGGGCAAACGTAACATTCTTCCTCATGCCAGAGTAATGATTCATCAGCCGATGGGGGGAGCTCAGGGACAGGCCAGTGATATAGAAATTCAGGCTAAGGAGATAGTAAAACTCAGAGAGACACTGAATGCCATTCTTGCTGACCATACAGGGCAGTCACTTTCAAGAATAACCAGCGACACAGACAGGAATTTCTGGATGAGTGCCCAGGAAGCGGTTGATTACGGTATCGTAGATAACATGCTTCTATCAAGAAATTGACGGGAATTGAAAATGGCTAAGGAAAAAAAGTGCTCATTCTGCGGAAGATCCATTGCGGAGGTCAACCAGCTGATACAGGGTCCCGGTGTTCATATCTGCGATGAATGCATAAGGTACTGCAGCGAGCTGGTCGAGATTGAAAAGGATATCAAGCCTGATGTTCCGGAACTCGTAAAAGAGATACTGCCTGTTCCGTCAGAAATAAAAGCGCAGCTGGATGAATATGTAGTTGGTCAGGAACAGGCCAAAAAAGTTCTATCGGTTGCCGTTTATAACCATTACAAAAGACTCCGGTCCAGAAATGATTCCGGAGAGGTTGAACTCGAGAAAAGTAATATTCTCCTGATGGGCCCCACAGGTGTGGGAAAGACACTGCTTGCGCGAACTCTGGCCAGAATACTGGATGTGCCATTTGCAATAGCGGACGCAACCACACTTACAGAAGCAGGATATGTAGGAGAGGATGTCGAGAACATCCTGCTCAGACTGCTTCAGGTTACTGATATGGATGTTCTTGCCGCGCAACAGGGTATTATTTATATCGATGAACTTGACAAGATCTCAAGAAAGTCGGAAAACCCGTCCATAACCAGGGATGTATCCGGTGAGGGAGTGCAGCAGGCTCTTTTGAAGATCATCGAGGGAACTATTGCCAGCGTGCCTCCTCAGGGCGGACGAAAACATCCTTATCAGGATAATATTCTTGTGGATACCAGTAATATTCTCTTCATCTGCGGAGGCGCATTCAACGATCTGGATAAGATCGTTGAGAGACGTATCAAAAAGAACGCCATGGGCTTCAGCGCAACTATTGAATCACCATCTGGTTCTGACACCAATATGCTATCGAATGTTCAACCACATGATCTGGTCAGGTATGGACTGGTTCCCGAGCTTGTTGGCAGATTACCCGTTCATGTGGCACTTGATGATCTGGATATTGATGATCTTGTCAATGTTCTTACACAGCCCAGGAATGCTCTTGTGCGGCAATACGAATACCTTTTCGAACTCGAGGATGTAAAGCTTGAATTTACAAAGAGCGCCCTCAGGGAGGTTGCAGAGAAAGCAAAACAGGTTGGCACCGGAGCCAGGGGATTACGTACTGTAATCGAGAATGTGCTTCTTGAACCCATGTACTATCTGCCTGATCTTGAGAATGTGAGCAAACTCGTGATTTCTCCTGCTGTGATCAGGGGAGAATCAGAACCCAGGATTGTCAGATCCAGAAAAAAGAAGGAACCCGGAAAAGCCGGCTGAAACGATTTTATAAAGTAATGCCTTCACTGAATATCAAATTTCTCCGAAGCTGTCCCGGTTCGGGGAGCCTTCCGCATGACGGGCTGCCTGAAGTATCTTTTGCGGGTCGCTCCAACGTAGGGAAATCATCACTTCTGAACAGGTTGAACGGTGGCTCGGCCGTTGCCCGGACAAGTTCCAAGCCTGGCTGCACACAATTCCTCAATCTCTACTCAGTTGCGGAGAGTTACTACATTGTCGATCTTCCGGGATACGGATATGCTCGGGCACCATCAAGGAATCGCACGGAATGGGCTGGCTGGATACTGACCTATCTGATGGAAAGAGTACCTCTGCGTGGAGTTGTGCTGCTCGTTGACGCAAGGCATCCATGCCTTCCTAATGATATGGAGATGGTTGAATTTCTTAAGGAACGTGGTAGACCATATGTGATTGCGCTTACTAAATCGGATAAACTGAAAAGAGGAAAGCTTGCTTCCGCTATCAGGGAAGCCCAGGATATGGGACCAGTGATACCGATATCTTCAATTACAGGGTTCGGCATGAAGGAACTGAAAAAATGGCTGTTCCAGGTTGTCTCATAATGAAAGGATTATCATGCCAGCGACCATATTAACAGGGTTGCAATGGGGAGATGAAGGCAAGGGAAAAATGGTTGATCATCTCTCGGGAACCGCCGATGCTGTGGCGAGATTCTCAGGAGGAGCGAATGCGGGGCATACCGTTGAAACGGGGGGACGCAGGATCGCTCTCCACCAGCTTCCGAGCGGATTGATTCATCCGGATACGCTTGGAATCATTGGTGCTGGCTGTGTGCTTGATCCTGTAGCTTTGATAGATGAAATAGAGACACTGGAATCAAACGGAATCTCAACTGCGGACAGACTCGCTATTTCCGGAAAAGTACATCTTGTACATCCTGCAGGTAAATATTTCGAGAGAATAAACGAGGGTGAAAGAGGTGTTTCATCGATAGGAACCACCTGTCGGGGAATCGGTCCGACCTATGTCCGAAAATTCATGCGGAAAGGTATACGGCTTGAAGATGCTGCTATGCCGAACATATTTCTGGAGAAATCTTCGCTGATAACCGAGGATTGTGTGAAAACACTTGATCTATCTGAAGATGAGATCAAATCTCTCCATAGGGAAGTTGATATTTTCAACAGCATTTCTCTGAAACTTGTTGAATATGCTAAAGATGTATCTCTCCTCCTGAAAAAAATACTCGATAATGATGGTTCTATTATCGCTGAAGGAGCACAGGGAAGTCTTCTTGATCCTGATCATGGCACATATCCTTTTGTTACATGCGGCTCATGCGTTGCAGGAGCAGCATGCTCCAGCCTGGGAATAGGCCCTGTCAGGATTGATGAAGTTGTTGGAATCATGAAAGCCTATACCACCAGGGTGGGGAATGGTCCATTTCCTACTGAACTTACCTGCGCACTCGGTGACCGGATCAGAGAGTAGGGAAATGAATATGGAGCAACCACCGGAAGACCAAGAAGGTGTGGATGGTTTGACGCCGTTCTGACGAATTATACAGCCAGGATAAATGGATGTACCTGGACTGTTCTAACGCTTCTGGATGTGCTGAGCGGTATCCCGGAGATCAAGGTCTGTAAAAAGTACGAGCTTGATCCTGAAACCGATATCACACTATTCGAAACCGGGGAAAGACTTGGGAAGCATACGCCGGTGTATGAAACTCTGCCGGGCTGGGAAGAGAACATTTCCGGAGAACGGGACTGGGAGACCCTTCCTGAAAACGCAAAGCAGTATGTGCTGTACATAGAGCAGCTTATAGAAGTACCCATCAGAGCGATTTCCACAGGACCCGCCAGGGAGGATCTGATCTGGAGAATGTAAACTTTTTCGATACACACTGTCATCTCTGCGATGAACGATACAAAGATGATCTTGGACGCGTTCTTTCAAATGCAGAAAAGTTCAATGTTACAAAGATAATGGTTCCGGGAATATCATCTGACATCAGTCGGAAGGCTGCGGAATTATCAGGATATCAGGGAATATACGCTGCTGCAGGAATCCATCCGAATGAAGCAGATATCGATTCAATTGATATGCTGCCTGATATTGTGAGAACAGTATTGTATCCCGGAGTTCTCGCTGTGGGAGAAACAGGACTGGATTTTTTTCATAAGAGAGTTTCACATTCGCTCCAGATTGAGCTTTTTGAGAAGCACATTCATCTGGCTGCGATTTTTGGATTAACCCTGATAGTGCATTCCAGAGATGCGGAGGAAACTGTTCTTGCTGTTCTTGGCGACAATCCCGGGGTACCGGTAATAATGCATTGCTATACCGGACCGGATGAGATTGCTCAAGAGGCAGCTGATAGAGGTTTTTTCATCGGATTCGCTGGCACACTTACATACAGGCAGAATGACAGACTCAGGAGACTGGCTGCATCATTGCCGAAAGAGCAGGTTCTCGTTGAAACAGATGCACCTTACCTGGCGCCTGAGCCCGTTCGTGGAGAAAGAAATGAACCATGCTATGTTATACACATAGCCAAGGTACTGGCAGATTTATGGAATATGGATATGCTTTCTGCTTCAAAGACACTTCTGGACAATTCACTTCGTGCTTTTCAGCTCGCACCCGTTCCAAGAACGGACCTTGTATACATGCTCTATAACAGGATATACATGAACATCACAGGTAGATGTACCAATCACTGTCTTTTCTGCATTAGGGACAGAACTGACAGCTTGGGCGGGTATTATCTGAAGCACCATGAAGAACCTTCAGAAAAGAGACTCAAGGACATTGTCGGCATGCTTCAGCCGGAATGGGCTGAAGAAATCGTTTTTTGCGGGTATGGTGAGCCGACCATGAGGCCGGAACTTCTCTCCACGCTTGCTAACACAGCTTCAGAAAAAGGCTTCTCCGTTCGGCTTAATACGAATGGTCTATGTCTTGAGAGATTGTCCCCTGAAGAAACACTGAGATTGCTCGAACCTTTCAATGATGTCAGTGTAAGTCTCAACGCGCCTGATATGGAAGAGTACAATGCCCTATGTGTGCCGGACAGTGATTCTGCATGGGATAACCTGCTGGAGTTCATTCAGCTCTCAAGGAAAATCTGCAGAACCAGACTTACAGCCGTAAGGTATCCTGGAGCGGATATGGAAACAGTTACTGCATATGCTGAAAAACTCAACCTTCCACTCAGGATCAGAGGATAATGTTTATAACTGAACTTCGTCGATTTCTCCGGGAAGCGGGGATTACTCCGGATAGGAACCTTGGTCAGAATTTCCTCGTTAACAGTTATATCGCCTCCAGAATTGCTGATGAAGCCTCAACGACAGGAAGTGTTCTTGAAATAGGTCCTGGTTTTGGTGCTCTTACTGAGAAACTGCTTGGCTGCTGCGGATCCATTTCCGCTATAGAAATTTCCTCTGAGATGGTGGATATTCTGCGGAAAAGGTTCAAAGATGAAAATCTGAATGTTATTAGAGGCGATATACTCAGCGTGAATCCTGAAACTCTACCCGGATTTCCATTTCATACAGTTGCGGGTAACCTTCCCTACTCAATATCTTCTCCTATATTATTCAGAATGCTTGAAGAAAGTTTTAATCATGTGCAGAAGGCTGTCCTGATGCTTCAAAGGGAAGTCGCCATAAGACTGTCTACGTTAGATGGGGGAAAGCAATACGGAAAACTGGCCTTACAGATATGGCCGTATTATACTGTACGTACACTTCTTGATGCTGACCCTGAGGAATTTTACCCGACTCCTGCAGTATACTCAAGGGTTGTGGTTCTTGAGAAACGAGCTGAACCGATTGTTTCTCGCGAGTTATTCAGTAAATTCAGGAAGATTGTAAAAGTATCCTTTTCTTCCAGGAGGAAAATCATTCTCAACAATCTGACACCGGTTCTCGGTCGTGATCAGTCAATGGAAATTCTGGCCAGGACAGGAATCGATCCTGGGCTTAGGGCAGAGCAGATAAAGCCCGAGATGTTTGTCAGACTCGCGGAGAATCTATAATGAAGAAGTCCGCTATATTACTGCTTTTTCTGTTTGTTCCTATACTCAACGCTGTTTCAGTTGGATATGATATCGCGCTTGAGCAATTCAAGGAAAGCAGCAAACTTATTAATTCTATATCACTGACGCACAATCTCACATCCAGAATCACAATGAATGCCAACGCTTCATTCTCAGCCACGAAGAACCTGGACCTTCACAGATTCCTTGAAAGCCGCAATGGATCCGCCAGTGTGACATTTCGACCAACTTCCAAATTGGAGTTCGGAATTAATCTGGCAAGAAGAATCAGCGTTGAAGAGAGATATGGTTCGTTAATCCGGGATCAACTGAATAACACCACTTCAGGTCAGATACGTTATTTCCCGACACCATGGCTGTCGATAGATATGAAACTTGGAGCTCATTTTGTTGATTTCATGAACCCGTCCGGAGACACTACACTGACTGGTCATGACCAGGGAGGAGTGAGCAGTGTCGATATCTCCTTGAGTAAAACCATTTTCAGTACTCTTAGCAGTAATCTTACATTCGGAGAGCATAGAACGCACGGACATCAGATGGATACGGGAAGGGATCAGCTTACTGCCAGATTGAGTTACGGAATTCCGCAAATTTTCAACGGCGGTAATCTTACCGCTCAGGCTGGCGCATCAAGCCAGTCTACCGCATATCACGATTCAGCCCAGTGTCTCTGGCAGAAGGACTGGTACAGTGATCTGACTTTTGTGATACCGACTCCATTTGAGTTTCTGAGTATGGAGCTTACTACCGGATGGGATTACATGGATCGATACTGGCTGGAGGACGATCCAGACACCAGCTCCCAGGGAGATGTTCGCGACAGGCTGCCAAGCAGCCCCAACATTTTCGCGATCGGCATAGACCATATAATGTATGGGCTTCGGTTACACATGGATCTATCCTGTTCCATCAATCGCAATGATAGAAAGCGAACAGCTACGGGAGTTTCAACGCTTTTCGATATATACGATATCAGCGATGACAGAGCTTTTACCTCAAGCCTTCAGTATACTCCGGGGGACAGTCGGATTACATTTGAGCGGCTGATTCAGCTCTACAGATTTGACACATTCGGGGAGTGGTATGATACCCTTGGGAATGTACACAGAGATAACAATGATCGCGATGAACTGAGGGAAGTTCTCTCTCTATCCGCGGAAGTCCCGCTCAGCAGTAAAGTAACGCTGGATGCAAGTATCCAGGGGCAGAACAGGAAGACTGTTTACCTGATGGCGCAGCAATCCGCGAACAGCAAGATTTCATCTACATACAGTTTCAGTCCGGGATTCAGGTATTTTCCCGGTGGAAACTGGACGCTTCGGGAATCACTGAAGATCAGTGCTGATTACACAACATTTCTCTTTCCTGAGATAGGCACTTCAGGATCAGACCTGCTGTTCAGAAGACTTGTTTCCACTACATCATTCCAGAGAGTATCTGAAGACAGTACTACTCTGGGTATTTCCAATACATTCAGATTCCAGGATCAGGGTAGTTTTGAAAATTCGGTTTTCAGCAGATCCGAGGAAGTTATCAACAATACTGTTACGTTGAATATGGGTTTTCATGTCAGTGATAAAATAGGATTAACTCCTAACTATGCCTGGGAGTACTCTCAGAGGAATTATGTTGCTTCCGGTAATACTTCCCTGGTCGAGCACATGCACCATGTCGGATTGCGTACAAGAATGAACCTGAGTAATGGGATTCTGTCTCTCCGCGTGACAAGAACCTTTTATTCAAGGGATGACAGACCAAGTTACTGGAAGGCTGATGTCGGGCTTAATTACCAGTTCTAGACTGAAGGTGAATAATTGAATATTCTGTCGTTTAAGTTAAGCGTTTTCATCCTGCTTCTAGCCGCTTCATGTTCATTCTTTGATCCCAGAGATCCGCAGTATCCAAATCCCGGAGATGATATCACCTGGTATCAGCCATATGCTCCATCTATAGTGGTACTCAACCTTTCGAATTCCTGTGAAGGCAGATCCATTGCAATGTACATGGCATGCTGTGATTCTTCATATCAGTTCCTGGCTGATGATGCCGACACGACTGAATTCGTAGGCTGGGATTTCACCAACTGGGACTATGACGTTGAACAGAACACAATGCTTAATATTTTTGCCGCTGTTGAAGGTAGTGGACTTCCGGAAGACAGCATGATGTCCTTCAGTATGACCATTATCGCTGAGTTTCCTGATCCAGCGGCTCCATCCGATTCAGTCGAGATCTATCGAGACTATGAAATAGTTGTTGCCGGCAGTGACTACTGCGGCTGGGACAATCCAGCAAGAGGACGAGTGAAGTTTCTCATGGTTGAGGATATTTACGGATTATGGTCGATGAAAAGGTGGTTCGATTACAGACCGGAAGATTACACCGGTGAGCACTTCACATGGGGTAGAGCCAAGGTTACGTACAGGTAGCGGGAATTCCTGTCAGGATCAGATGACATCTGTAACAACGGATACATTGCTTCTTGCATGTTCTCTTAACGTCTCTCCCGGCTCAGTAGTGATTGAACTCGGTTGTGGGAGTGGTGGCGCAATGCTGACCTCATCCACTCTGAATTCAGATTGCAGATGGATCGGAATTGATATTCAGATAGATTTACTTCAAATGATGATCAGTTCCGTTAGACTCCAGAGAAATAACCTTGATCTCGCAGGTATATGCTGTGATGTCGAAGCGGTTCCACTCGCTCTTTCCAGTGCAATTGCCGATGCGGTAATTATCAATCCTCCTTTCGGACGGACTGAATCCGGAAGGAGCAGCCCTGTAAAAGCACGACGCATCTCAAGGTCAGGTTCAGATCTGCTTCTTTATCATTTTATCAGAGCCTCCTCACATCTGCTGATTCCCGGAGGATTGTTCATTATGATCAACAGACCCGCTCTTCTCCCGAATATGATTCTTGGGTGCCAGTCCTCCGGAATTAATCCAGAGACACTACAGCCGGTAGGACCCGAAGGAATACCTGCTGGTCATATTCTCCTGTATGGGAGGAAAGATTCATCCTCCTCTTTTAAGATTCTTCCTCAGATGGATTCAGAGCAATTGATTCATAGAAACACTCAAACTTCAAGGGCTTGAGATGCCGGCGTGCTCTTAAAACTGCAGCTGCATAAGATGCCGAATTCGAATCTGCTCCTTCATGAAGAAGTATGTTCAGTATCCATTTCCCTGTTGTATCCGGGAAAACAGCCAGAGTGGCAATGTCTCCGTCTGTTGTGGTGTAAATACCGCCTGACGGGTCTTCCATCCAGAACTCGATAATGTTGAAATATGAATCCGACCAGATGTAGAGGAGGTACATATAGTCCTGGTTGAATGTCAGTTCGTGAGAGATCGTGTCTTCAAGGATCATACTTCCTGTGACAGGTTCACCAAGCAGTTCATCTCCCAGCTCCTCAAGACCTGATATAACATTCATCAGGCGTTCGAGAGCTCTGGCCTCATCTGCCTCAGCTACAGGAACAAGAATCAATACAAACAGAATTACTGGTATTACAATGGTCTTCAACGTGGCTATATTCCCCTCCAACAGCATTGAATCATCTACCCGGTAAGGAGACACCCATTCAACAGTTAATAGACCTTCACTGTCATATTGTTCCCGGTGTTGATGATGGACCCAGTACCTGGGAAGAATCTACTCGGCTTCTGCGCCAGATGAAAGAAAAGATGACCCACCCCGCTGTTGTAGTGGTAACCCCTCATTTTCGTCTTTCAAACAGCGAAAAAGTATTTAATTCTCAGTCGAAAAGAATACTTGAATTTCTTTCCTTTGCCAACAGATTGAGAATAGAGGATAAATTCTCTGTTCTTGCCGGCAGAGAGGTCATGCTTGACAGGTGGAAGCCTACAGCGAACACTCTTGATAGACTGAGTCTTCCAGGAACATCCTGGGTTCTGGTTGAGCATTCATTCAGCCTGCCATGGATATTTGCGCTTTTGAGAATCAGAGCTGTTCTGAAACAGGGATTCAGACCGCTGCTTGCCCATCCTGAGAGATATGCATGGTGTCGGGCTCATCCGGAAAGAATAGGCAGACTTTCAGAGCTGGGAGTGGGTATTCAGGTCTGCGCAAGAAGTCTGACTGGAACTGGAACTACAGCTGAAACAGCCTGGAGACTTATTGAAACCGGCATGGTTCATATGCTTTCCTCAGATGCTCATCACCCAGGTGATAATCTGCTTACTATTGAATTAAAACATGAGGTAGACAGAGTGGCTCCCGGTGCTTACAATCAGCTTACGGGAAAAATGCCTGAAATGGTTATGAACAACTGTGAATTACCGAAACTTCCATTTATGATCTGATCTGGAATAAAGAGGGAAAGTGAAAAAAATTCTGATAATCGGTGTGAAAGGGCAACTGGGTTCCGTATTTCAGAATCTACTGGGAGATGAAGCGGAAGGAATTGATCTTCCTGATGCGAATGTTACTGATCCGGAATCGATTCAGAGTACTGTTGACAGGATAGATCCCGAGTGGATCATTAACTGCTCTGCCGTAACCGATGTTGATCTTTGTCAGAGAAAACCCGGACTGGCATTTAGAGTACACAGAGATGGAGTAAGGAATCTTGCCCGTACCGGCAGGAAACTCGTGACTTTCTCAACCGATCATATTTTCAATGGTGTATTTGATCGCGGGAAGCCATTTCTTGAGGATGATACTCCCTCACCTGCTAACATTTATGGAGAGAGTAAATATCAGGGCGAATCTGAAGCCCTTCGCGGACATGAGAATAACATCGTTATAAGAACCTCCTGGTTGTTCTCGGAATCGATGGGAATGGTTCCATATTTCTGGAGGATGCTGTCGGATAACATCAGGATAAAAGCTGTCACCGATCAGATTGCCTGTTTGACCTATGCGCCTGATCTTGCCGAGGCGGTTCTGAAGATTATTATTGAGGGCAAGTCCGGTCTATTTCATCTTGTGAGCAATCCAGGGATGACTCCTGCTTTCCTCGCAACCAGACTTGCGGAATATGTTGAAGGTACAATTCAGGAAATAACCTGGGCTCAGCTTGATCTCGACGCTCCAAGACCTGCCTATTCAGCTCTGGCAACATTCAGAGGCCTTGAACTTCCAACAGTGTGGGATGCGGTTGAAAGATGGAGGATAAGGAAATGACTGAAATAGAGAAATACGTTGAAGCCGCGAAGACTTCGATAGACACAATTGACTGCGATAAGATAAAAAGGGCATCCGATCTATGCGTGGAATCGGTTCTTTCCGGAGGAACGATTTTCTTCTGTGGAAACGGCGGGAGCGCTGTTGATGCCCAGCACCTGGCAGGTGAATTAATCGGTCGCTTCCGGCTTGACAGGGAAGCTATTCCAGCTATCGCTATTACGGCTAATGCAGCTATTATTACAGCCATAGCTAATGATTACGATTATTCAGAGATATTTGCCAGACAACTGGAGGCGTTAGGAGAATCCGGAGATACTCTGATTGCGATATCAACTAGTGGACGCTCGCAGAATGTAATAAAAGCTGTTGAGGAAGCTCAAAGAAAATCAATGAAGGTAATAAGCTTCACTGGCAGTGATGGAGGGGAAATCGCACGAAGGGCTGATGTTTCTGTGAGAGCGATTTCGGACGAGACCAGTCACATACAGGAAGCGCTTCTGATAGCCGGACATGCTATTTGCTCAGCTGTAGAATGTGCGTGTACAGACATCCGTGGCAGGTAACTGATTTGAAGAAACACAGTGTCTGGAAACACCTGATTCCCGGAGTAATAATAGCCGGAATCGCTCTATTTCTCACTTATCG